>JBIOXM010000206.1:0-2644 GCA_044869655.1 Nitrososphaeraceae archaeon
TATTTTAGTTGAAGTAAAATAGTAAATTTTTGATCATCTAATATCAGGATCTGCTGCCTTTTAGAATTACTTTCAATTTTTTTTATCGCATCTTTGTCTATTCTGAATATTTCCTGTAACTTAGCAATCTCTGGAGTAGTAGGATTAATTAAGTCTATCCAAAGTTTATATCCGGTATTGAGAGTCACATTGGAGATATTTACTTCATCCTCTTTTACCTCTCGATCATTGTAATATATTATTGATTTTTGCACTAGGACCATCTTTAAAATTATTAATAAATGATATTAAATATATATATTGAATAATGTGAGGGAATATTCAGCTCAAATTTATATCTTAAATATATATAAAAAAATGAAAAACCTATTCAAAAACCATAAAATGAATATTTCAAAAAATAAAACTGGATCTTTCAAATGCAGCTACACCTGAATATAACATTATTAGTATATTACATAATAATGAAAATGATGGACAATGAGAATAATAGCTCCCATAATACCTAATTAGTAGAGTTAAGAAAATATAAAAAAGTTTTTGTAAACTAACTAATTATCAATAGATTGTAAAAGATTTTATTAAGATCGATTTAATATATAAACTCGAACTAATAGAATTAAGACAGAGTATTTAACAAATAATAAGGATACATTATATGGCTAGAAATAATAATACTAAACTATATAAATAATAATTAGATTTTAATGTTTATAAGTATTCACCATTGTTTTCTATTTAATATGTATATAAATAGGAGTTATATTGGATAAAGACAATAATTGTCTTAAAAATAACATAAGAAAGGAGTAATTCCATTGATGTATCAGTATCTTAATTTATATTATGTATGCAATATTACAATCGAAATCTTTTTCAGATAAAAAATAAAGCTATTATAATATATAAGAATGTAAACTAACTGATTCGAATTAATCATATATAATACCATGTTCACAGCTAAGAAAAGATAAAGAAATTTACCTGATAAGATAGAACAACCAACTACTATTATCAATTTAGACAATTTAGGAATTAATCTAGAACTAATAGAATTAGAATTGGACATATATTATGATACTGTTATGCAAATAATTAGGAATGAGTCACATAAAAAAAAATATCAATGTAATATAGACAATAAATTTCTAAACAAGTTTATCTTAATGCAATTATTGATATTGAGTAGGTGATAAAGGATTCCCCAAGTTAGAATATGGAAATTTTTTAAAGCAAATCCTGTGTTTAATATTTCTCTCAAAGAATCTCAAAAGATATTAGAAAAGTTTATGGAATCAAAAATAATGTTGGTAATTTTAAATATTGACTTGGTATGTTTTACAAAAATGTCCTTGAATTTGTCATTGATAGATGAAAACAATAATTAGAGCATTTTCTCAGGTAATGACTATATTATTATGGATGTATGGAGAATATGTTTTAAAGTATCTTGGAGAGGAAGGGTTAGCATTTTTTGTAATGGACACAAACAATACTAAATATTTCTATGATAAAAAGAACAAACTAAATATAGTAGTGATAGGAATGACATTTTTGATTCTCTTTTCTACAGTAATGTAATAAAGTGTGCATATACTATGATTAAGGTAGCCCAAGAAGAATACATCCCAATAGTAAATTAGAATGATTACCCTGATTTAAAAGAAGGATAGGAATCAATTTTGGAGAGATTCCAGTAGTTATGTATAGTGTAGATATAGATGAATTTAATCATATGGCACAGAAATGGTCACATCGTAACCTTATAGGATGCACTATTACTATAGGAGTAAAAATGAATTCACTAGCCAAACTCGATCATTGTTATCGGTGAAGACTTATTGAGTATGTTAAGGGACAAATTAAAAGGTAAATTTACACAAGTATCAAGTACTCCCGATTGGAATTATTTGAGAAAGACTAGAGGGAAAATATATAAGTATATACGGAAATCTAAGGTAAATATCAATTTACGTTAAATTCATTTCAGCCTAAAAATTTCAATACCATAATTTTGTTAGATATTTTGAATTTTACTAAATGTTTTTAATTTAGGTCACATGAAAAAATTAAAAGCCAAATATAGTATTAATGTATTATAATTATATACTTCCTCATTTAGGAAAGATTTTTCTAATGGATAATCTAATAACTCATAATATAAGAGGAACCTATTAAATAATAGACTAGAAACAATTACATTTGAATCTAAAAAAAGATATATGTGTTTTAGGAAAAAATTAAACTGTTAACTATTTACAACAGTTACCTATTATATTCTAATAAAAGCAATTTACAAATACAATAATGCAATCAATAAATAATATCAGGTTCTTATAATTATTAACAAAAATGTCCTCTGATAATATTGATAATAATTTTAATAAAAAATCATCCAACAATAAAGAAAATGGTAAAGCAACCCTAAAAGTTGCCGAAGCAGAACAACGTGATATAGGTAGAAAAATTGTTCGTATTGATCCAGAGGCAGCTCAGAGTCTAAATGTCATGACCGGCGACGCACTAGAATTATCTTCTTTTGGAAAAACCGCAGTTTTGTTGAGTTGGCCAGGAAGAGATAAGGATAGGGATACTGGTTTAGTTCGTATTGATGGTTATACAAGGAATAAACTCGATGTAGGTA
>JBIOXM010000207.1:0-3043 GCA_044869655.1 Nitrososphaeraceae archaeon
ATGTTAGCTCCTAAATTATATTTTTAAATCAGTTTCAAAAATAGATTTACATATACATATGATAGGAATATTTTTTTATGTTTAGTAATGCAACCAGGATTAATACTAAGGCTATAATTTTATATGTAGTTTTTTTGCCACTTGTATCTTTTACATTATTTACATCTACTAGTATTAAGGAATTAAATGCTACTACAATTAATAAAGATGTATCTGTAATGTATGCAGGTTCGCTGGTCAACGTCTTTGAAAATGAGATAAAATTAGCATTTCAGAATCTAACAGGCTATAATTTCATAGGGGAAGGCAAAGGTTCTGTGCAGATTTCCAATATGATTTTGGATGGATTTCGAAAGCCTGATGTATTTGTTAGCGCTGATACAACTCCAATCAAGAGGTTAATTAATCATAGTCTTCCATTAGCAAATTGGCTTGTAAAGTTTGGATCTGCTGAACTTGTAATTGCATATAATCCGCAAAGTCCTTTTACTTCAGATCTGGTGAAGGCTAGCAACGGTAAGATCTCATGGTATAAGGTTCTTGAGAAAGAAGGACTCAAATTTGGAAGAACTGATCCTGAACTAGATCCTAAAGGATACTATACAGTCATTGCTGCAAAATTAGCAAATATTTACTACAATGATTCCACAATTAAAGATAAGATTTTAGGCGAAGATAGGAACAAAGAGCAAATTCTTCCTGAAGAAATCTTAAAATCGATTTTGGACTCTGGACAAATTGATGCAACTGCTGCATATAAACATGAAGCAATAGCAAAAGGTCTTCCTTATATCAAACTTCCAGATCAAATTAATCTAAGCGAATCCAATTATACAAATTTTTATAATAAAGTATCCTACAAGTTAGGAAATGGTGAAACCATTTCTGGTAATCCGATATTTTTTTCATTTACTATACCAAATACAGTTGAAAATATTGAAGGAGCCATGTCTTTTGCCAAATTTCTATTATCAGAGAATGGAAAAAAGATTTTAGAAAAAGTTGGGCTAAACCCGATAGGGCCAATTATTCAAGGCGATACACACCAAATTAAACCTGAAATTTTTTCCCTTATTCAAGAACATAAATAGTATTTTCTAGGAATAGTGATGATGGTGAGTGAGTTATCGTTAATTCCACTTTAAGAAAACTAGACATATCTGGATTTAATATTGTCATTTCTGTTTTAGTATTAATTCTTGTATTATATATCATATATCCATTTTTTGGATTACTCTTTGTAATTGAACCTACGAACTTGATAGAATCACTGAAAAGAACTGAGATATTAGATTCTGTTATATTGAGTCTTACCACAGCGACTATTTCAACTATGCTCATTTCTATATTTGGAATCCCATTAGCGTTTGTACTTGCTAGATTTCAATTCAAGGCTAAATTTCTAATACGAATGATTGTTATACTTCCAATAGTTCTTCCACCCCTTGCTAGCGGGACAATGCTTTTGGGAGTTTTTGGCCCTTATTCATTTCTTGGAAAAATGATTCCAGTAGAATTTACACAATCCTCTCTTGGGATCATTATAGCCCAAACTTATGTTGCTTCACCTTTCCTTATTCTTCCTATTCAGGCTGCTTTTGAATCAATTCCTGAGAGATATGAGACAGTTGCAAGAACTTTAGGAAAAAAGAAATGGCAAGTTTTTTTATTTGTATCCCTTCCATTAGCCAAGATAGGGATACTCATTGGTTTGTTAATGGCATGGATCAGATCAATTGGTGAATTGGGCGCAACAATTATGATGGCATACAATCCACACACTATCTCTATTCAAATCTTTGAGGACAGTGCTATTGGTGGAATAAGAAATTCTGTTGCTGGAATCATATTGGTCATTATAATTGCACTTGTTGCTTTAACAATATTTATATTAATAAGAAGGCAACGGGTTCTAAAGTTTGGCTGGTAATCTAATATGGTATTAGAACTTGTTAATATTAGAAAAAACTTTGGAAAATTTGTATTAGGACCTCTGAATCTTACTGTAAATAATGATGTCATGGTTATATTAGGACCCACAGGAAGTGGAAAAACTAGTCTTATCAATTTGATCGCCGGAATTTTAAGTCCTGACACTGGTAACATTATTTTAAATGGTAGAGAAATCACTAAGCAACCAATAGAGAAAAGAAAAGTGGGATATGTTTTTCAAGATCCATCATTGTTCCCTCATTTGAATGTGTACAATAATATTCTTTTTGGACTGAGAAGAAAGGAGCGGGAATCTAAAGAAAAGATTATCCATACAAAAAAAATTATAGATGATTTAGATATCGCTCATTTGCTGGATAGAAGAATTGATGATCTTAGTGGAGGTGAGAAACAAAAAGTTTCCCTAGCAAGAATTCTTGTCTTAAATCCAAATGTAATATTGATGGATGAACCCCTTTCACATATTGATTTCTTAGCAAGAGATAAATTGAGAATAGAATTGAGAAGTATATTAAGAAATCAACAAATTCCAACTATTTATGTTACCCATTTTGAGGAAGATATTTATGCATTAGCAGATTCTATCGCATTTTTGGATAAAGGAAAGATAGAAGAAAGTGGAACGCTTAAAGAAATACTTAATTCGTATACTAGACCAACATCACCATCATTATTTTTTAACAAAATAATTTCAGCTGGTAATTATTTAACTGGGGAAGTAATTGAATGTAAAAATGATCTAACAGAATTTAAGGTAGGATCAATTATATTATATACTATTGGAAAGTTCTTGCCTAAATCTAAAATTGGTGTTATAATCAAACGTGAAGATATCATACTTTCCAAAGAAAAAATAAGAACTAGTGCACGTAATATAGTATTTGTCAAAATAGTAGAGATGGTTATAACAGATAACATCATTGATGTATATTTGAAATCTGGTAATCTTAATTTAATTTCACGAATAACTAGATCTGCTGCTGAAGATCTTAAAATTGAGATAGGTGATAATATTTATGCTGTTTTTAAGGCTTCTATCCCTCATCCAATCCGAGAAGAAAAGGAATAATAATAATATATATTTAAATAA
>JBIOXM010000208.1:0-4352 GCA_044869655.1 Nitrososphaeraceae archaeon
TAGCATTATATTAAGAGAAGAGGAATTAGGAAATTGGAGAAAATCCCACTACTCATCAGAGATTAATCCATCTCTGGAAGGTAGATCAGTTATTTTAATGGGATGGATTTCAAGTATTAGAGACCATGGAAATATTCAATTTATTATGTTAAGAGATAAAGATGGAGACACGCAAATAATTGCTAAAAAAGGTCAATGTCCAGATTTAGTATATGAACAAGTCTTGCAGTTAAAGGAACATACATCCCTAGGAGTCAATGGAAAGGTTATTTCTCAAAGAAAAGCACCTAATGGAATAGAGATAATTCCACTAGAACTAAAGGTTTTTTCAATTCCTATACAGGCCCCGCCATTTATGGTGCAGAATAGAAATCCTGCAGGAATTGATACTAGATTAGATTTTAGAGCCATAGATTTGAGAAGAAAGTATTTGCAAGACATTTTTATCATCCGTAATAACATTTTAAAATATATTCGCAATTTTCTTTCAAATGAGAAATTTATAGAGGTTAATACACCTAAGATAATAGCTACAGCTTCTGAGGGAGGAACTGCACTTTTCCCTATATTCTATTACGAGAGAGAGGCATTTTTGGCTCAGAGTCCTCAGATATATAAAGAACAACTTACAATGGCTTTTGAAAAAGTCTTCGAGATAGGACCAATTTTCAGAGCTGAACCTTCTCGTACTAATAGACACTTATCAGAAGCTACATCGATAGATATTGAATCTGCTTTTGTTGACTATAATGATATTATAGTATTATTAGAGAAAATGATTCAATTTATTATAAAGTCATTGTCTGAAGATGATAATAGTAAAAATAGTCCTGAATTAGATATTGATCAAAAAATTAATGATAACAATAAACCATTTCCAAGGTTAAAATATTCAGAATTAATTGAAAGATTTAGAAATATTGGAGAAAAAGTAAGATGGGGAGATGATATATCTCCGCAGCTAATTAAAAAACTTGATGACGATCGGTTAAACAATAATTTTTATTTTATAACTGATTGGCCCACAGCAGCTAAACCATTTTATGTGAAAGAGAATCAAGATGATTCAAAGATTTGTGAATCTTTTGATTTAATGTATGGATCATTAGAAATATCCTCTGGAAGCACAAGAATTAGTAATAAAGAAATTCTTATAGATAGAATGAAGAAAAAAGGATTAAATTTGAATTCATTTGACTATCATTTGAGAATATTTAGTTATGGCGTGCCTCCACATGCTGGGTGTGGAATAGGATTGGAACGACTATTAATGACTCTCACAAAAATAGATAATATTCGTGATGCTATATTATATCCAAGAGATATCGATAGACTTGCGCCATAGAAGAAACAAAGAAGGGAAAGAGAAGTGGTGATAAATCAAACATGATTACAAAAGATCAACTAAAACATTTGAGTAAACTTTCAAAGATAGATTTAACTGAAAATGAATTTGAAACTTATACTAAACAAATTGAAAAGATAATAAAATATTTGGATAAATTAGATGAAATTTCATTTGAAGAGAACAATCCGTCATTATTATCATTATCTTTCAAAAAATTGTCAGAATTAAGAGAAGATACGATAATAGAACCAACTCTTAATATTGATAAAATAGCTAAAAACCTAAAAGACAAGTTTGTAAGAGGTCCAGTTATGAGTTAATATGTCTAATCTTTATACTCTAAATGTTGATCAAGTAGTAGATGGTATTAAAAATGGAGAATTTACTTCTGAAGAATATGTATCCCAAATTATAGAAAGAATAAAAAAAGTTGATAAAAAGATAAATTCATTCATAACAATAAATGACAACGCACTTGTTCAGGCACAACAGATAGACAAGAAAATAAGATCAGGTATTACAGTTGGTTCTTTAGCTGGCATTGTAGTAGGAGTAAAAGATAATATCAGTACAGCAGAATTAAAAACAACTTGTGCTTCCAAAATGCTATCCGACTATGTTCCACCGTATGATGCCACCGTCATACAGAGGTTAAAAGATAAAGATGCAATAATAATAGGAAAATTAAATCTCGATGAATTTGCAATGGGATCAACTACTGAATGGAGCAGTTATGGACTTACAAGAAATCCGTGGAACTTAGATTATGTATGTGGGGGGTCTTCAGGTGGCAGTGCAGCGAGCATTGCTGCACAATTATGTACAGCTTCCTTAGGATCTGATACTGGCGGTTCTGTTCGTTGTCCATCTAGTTTTTGTTCTGTGGTTGGATTTAAACCAACATATGGATTAGTTAGTAGATACGGACTTATTTCATATTCTAATAGTTTAGAACAAATTGGTCCTATAGGAAGGACTATATCTGACGTGAAAAAAATTATGGAAGTTATCTCTGGAAAAGATACTAATGATAACACAACAATAGACACGCAAAATAATTATATTTTTAACAATAATCATTCAGATCTCAAACAAAAAAATAACCAAAAGATTGGTTTATTAAAAGAATTAATAAATGGAGCTGATAAGCCTGTATATCAATGCATATATTCTGCAATAGATAAATTTAACGAGTTTGGATTTACAAGTGAGGAATCATCATTAAAATCATCAGAATATGCTCTTGCATCATATTATACAATTGCTACAGCTGAAGCAAGCAGCAATTTAGCAAGATTTGATAATATAAGATATGGATTCGAATTAAATCCAGATGATTACGAATGGAATACATATTTTTCGAAAGCAAGAGGAAATTTCGGAGATGAAGTCAAAAGAAGAATAATAGTAGGATCTTTTGTATTATCTTCAGGATATTATGGAAAATATTATCTTAAAGCACAAAGAGTAAAGGATCTAATTAAACATGAGCTAAAAAATCTTTTTAAGAAATACGATTTACTACTTTCACCAACTGTTCCTGTTCTTCCTTTTAAAATTGGAGAAAAAATTGACGATCCATTAAAAATGTATCTAATAGATATTAACACAGTTTTAGCTAATTTAGCAGGTATTCCTGCAATTTCCATTCCTATCGGATTCAAAAATGGTCTACCTATAGGACTCCAAATCATGGCTGATGAATTTCAAGAGAAAAAATTACTTGATATAGCGGAAGTACTTGAAAAATCAATTAATATTAATACATCTTATCCAGATCTATAACAATGACATCATTATCATTACCAGTTAAAATTGGTCTTGAAATACATTGTCAGCTAACTCAACTTAATACTAAATTATTTTGTTCATGTTATTGTAATTATAGAGAAAAAGAAATCAATTCTAATATATGCCCAATTTGTATCGGACTGCCTGGATCCTTGCCAGTTTTGAATAAAAAAGCTGTAGAATTTGCAATTATGATTTCAAAAGCTTTGGATTGTAAAATTCCAGAATTAACAGTTTTTTCAAGAAAAAATTATTTTTATCCAGATTTGCCAAAAAATTTCCAGATTACACAATATGATTCTTATGGTACCAGTACAAGTATAGGAAAAGAAGGATCTGTAAAGTATGGCGAAAATGACAAACTTGCCAGAATAAGAAGGATTCAGCTGGAAGAAGATCCCGGACGATTGGTTTATGAAAGTGGAAGAATGCAAGCCTTAATTGACTATAACAGAGCAGGTGTAGCATTAGTAGAAATCGTAACTGAACCTGATTTTACTGATCCCAAAGATGTCAGAATATTTTTAAATAAAATGACCTCTATACTAGAACATTTGAATGTATGTAATACCAATTTAGAAGGTTCTTTAAGATGTGATGCAAATATTTCTATAGGTAATGGAAAAAAAGTAGAAATCAAAAATGTGGGTTCTTTTAGTGATATAGAAAAGGCATTGACATATGAAATAACACGACAAAAAACAATGACGGTTCATGATATAGAAATTAAAGCTGAAACAAGACATTGGGATGATAAAAGAAAAATTACAAAACAAGCAAGATCAAAAGAAGAAGAAGAAGATTATAGATATTTCCCTGAACCAGATATTCCAAAAATTCTGCTAGAAAACTTGTACTTAATTAAAACACCTGAGCTTCCAGATGAAAGAAAATTCAGATTTATAAATGATTATGGCCTTTCTGAACATGTATCACAAGTCCTCATTGATAATAAAGATTTAGCGGACCTATTTGAATCAGCAATAAAAATATATCATTCTCCAAAATCTATATCAAATTGGATAGTAAGTGATATTCTTGCATTCATGGAATATGATTCATCAGGCAAAAAAACAATGACTGATGAGATGAAAATAGATGCTAAACACATTGCAGAGATTGCAAAGTTAGTGGATGATAACACAATAAATAGGTCTACAGCAAAATCCATAATCTCTAGAATTATTAAAACAGGAGAATTACCATCTGATAT
>JBIOXM010000209.1:0-2414 GCA_044869655.1 Nitrososphaeraceae archaeon
CCAGACGAAAATGGATGTTCTTTTATGTCAGACATCATTTCTATTGCTCGATGTAGTGTTTTTTTACTTATTCCTCCCTTATTCGCAATTTTACTAAGATAGGAAGTAGAATCGATCGGTTGAAGTCTAATTTTCAAATTTCGTAATAATAATCTATAACATTTACCTGCAAAAACCTTATCTGCATTTGCAATATCAGCAATTTCATCTAAAGTTCTAGGAATATTCATTTCCCTACAGGCAACATACACACAAGCAACTACGAATTCTTTAATTGAACGGCCTTTAGTGATTCTTTTCTCAACTACTTTTCTATAATAATAGGCAGACTTTTCTATGAGTGTATCACTTAATGATAATTTATCTTTTATTCTTAATAATACTCCAAACGCATTTTTTAGATTTCTATGATAACTACGATTATTACTAGATATTTTATTCCAATGACGGATAGTTCTGACCTTTGCCAATTGACTAGTAGTTAACTGACTTCCAAATGCATCAACGTTAGATGAGGAAATAGTTGTTGAAAGCCCTTTATCGTAATGGGCTAACGAAAGGGGCATTCCTACACTCAAATTATTTTCAATATTTTTCATAGGTTCAGACTCGATACCTGATGAATCTAATCGGTCTTCTACTATCATGCCACAGGAAGTACAAATCATTTCTCCATTGGACGAATCAAATATAATTTGCTCATTATGACAATTCGGACAATCGTTATCACGTTTTTTGTTAATGTCAGCTTGCAAAACCTTTGGCGTTGTACTCATATTGTCTGAACATTAAACAACTCTTATAAGCAGTATGTTTACAAGTTTACAGCTTTATTTTTTTTAATACAAACACACACACACGACCACAACATAACACAATTATAAGTCGACTGATTATCATTTATAATGGCAAATTCAACTCGTTCGTTTCGTGTAGAACAATACGTTTCTAATATATTGGATGAAGAAGCAGAACGTATGGGGATTTCCGTAAATGCATTAGTGAATATTATTTTAAAACATTATTCCGAATTCAACCGTTTTTTATCAAAAATTGACTTAGTGATATTCAACAGAGAAATATTAACAAAATTTTTGGAAATTATGGAAGATCAAGCAATTTTCAAGATTGCGTTAGAACTAGGAGAAACAATTCCGAAAGACACAATTTTATTTTGGAAAAAAGATTTAGCCCGACAAAATGTTTTTGAATATTTAGAAAAAATCATTTGTAGATACGGATTATTAGGTACATATGATGAAATAAACCAAGATGGGTGGAAAATTATAGTGATTAGGCATCGATTAGGGAAAAAGGGCTCAGTATTCTTCCACGGATATCTAAAATCAATTTTCAACATCGTAGGTTTAGATAATACAATAGAAGTTACAGAGTCATCTGTAAAAGCAAAAATAGTCATGTAAATCTTATAAGGTACTCTAATTATTAAAAGGATGTCAGTGATTACTATTTTTTTATCTACAATTTACTTCCTATTAATAATTTGAATTTGATAGAATTTGATACATTTAATAAAATTTAATCTTCATAATATTTCGTGAAATTCTATATTTTTTGAAAGATATCCGTAAATTATTGACCTCATCAAAACTTAGGAAGAAATCTCATTTTTATAGAAATTTGTAACTCTTTTCCAATCACCATTTTGGATTAAATCATTAAAAAAGGAGAGATTTTTTACATTACTATGTAATATATCTTCATTCTGTATGGAATAGGTTACCAAATCATTGACTATGTGAGCAATAAGAATTAGATCGTTTTTAAAATCTATAAATATTTCTAAGTTTTCATCGCCTAGACGATCATCATTTTTTATATCTTTTTTCATAATCCTCCATATTCAATAAAATTTTTATCAATTGTATGTTAAATGAGGCACGAGTTCAAAAAAAAAATTAATTTCAACAAATTCTAATTATAAAAGAATTTTTATAATTTTAAATTGATTATTACCCAAGACATATACCCTTTTGCCAATCTGAAATTTAGTGGATAGTAAATTCTCTTAGATATCAATGAATACTAATTGTCAGAATAAGAATAGGATTAAGGAAAGATCTTTTTGATTTCTTTTTTGTATGGTGTTAAAATGAAGATAACATATCAATTTATACTGGTTTAGGTAATAACAAATAAAAGAAATTCAATTTTTAAAGTCTGCTAATAACATGCTAACTACAATTCAGATTAAAGTAGAGAATTATAATTTTTTTATCTTCATAAACAGTTTGTCTAATTTTTTAAACTTGGTCCAGGTGAACAGATGGCTATTTGCTTAGAAGGCTTTTAATAGTAAATTCTAAGAGATGTAATTTAATAGGTTTAAGTAAAAGGATAAGATTCTTGTTGTTAAAAAATTCATCATTTGATATTTCATTTCTAACAGTTTC
>JBIOXM010000210.1:0-8440 GCA_044869655.1 Nitrososphaeraceae archaeon
TAAAAGAAGAAAATCGTTCGCAATTTTCTACACAAAAAACAACAGATAAGATTATAACAAAACAAGCATCGCTATATCATGATATGACAAACACAATTAAATCTTTTAATATTGCAGTTACAGCAGATTGGGGCTGCGAAAAGGATACTAAAAAAACAGTAGAGAATATACAAAAGAAGAATCCTGAACTTGTCATTTCAGCAGGTGATTTGAGTTATCATGAATCCTCTAAATGTTGGTTTGACATAATAAAGCCACTTAAATCAAAGATGAAAATAGCTATGGGAGACCATGAATATAGCGATACAGAGGGGGGAATAACTGGTGTAATAAATCAATATCTAAAGCCTTTGAATCTTCAAAAAACATATTATTCTTTTGATATGAATAACGTACATGTTGCTATTGTAGACCCATTTATTGATTATGGTACGAGTTCTGTTCAATATCAATTCATTGAAAATGATTTAAAAACTGCTTATAACAATCCAAATATCGATTGGACATTTGTTGTAGAATCTACACCTATCTATACCTCGCCTGCTCAACATCCTGGTGATGCTAGTATTAGAGATATTTATCATCCTATCTTTGACAAATATGGCGTTGATTTAGTACTTACTAGTGACAATCACAATTATCAGAGAACATATCCGTTAAAATATAATGGGGAAGATGGAGATAGTTCTAATCCAATAATAGCAGATAACAACCAAAATAATTATCACATGATTAATGATGATGGTAACGATAAGGATGGAATCATTTATCTTATAACTGGAACTGGAGGAAGGTCTCTCTATGAGATAAAAGAACAAGCACCTTTTGTTGCAAAACAAGATGATAAACATTTTCGATTTCTAAATATTGATATTAATGGCAAGACTTTGAAAGGAACTTTTTATGCAAATGAACCTGAACTACCTTACTATCATTATGTAAAGTATCAAAACAACATAATAGATAAATTTACTATTTCAAAGACTAATGAATCAGATAACAACAAAGGATTTGATAAATTTTGATTTGACTTGAATTTTTACTATAACTCTATGCTTCATGAACTTCAATAAGCACCCTAATAATTTTCAGTATTATTTTATCAATAAAAATTAGCAACTGGAAATCATAATAAAAATAAACTAATCTAATTTAGTAATATTATGTTAGCAAATGTACCTAAGCACTTCAATTATATTTATATAATTTAACAATCTTATTATTTCATTTGAAGCTTTATCATTTTTCTTCTATTATAAAATTACTCAATTGTTAACCACATGAATATCTTAATATTTTCACTTTATCTTTAACGTAATTAAAATTATGACAATTATCTTCTACTACCTTTCTTGGGCCTCAAACCATTCTCAATTAGTACCTTATAAATTTCCGGCACTGCAAAACAAAACCCAATATGTAAACAATCAGTTTTCTGACAAAAATCGCATTGTAGCTCTTTCTTTTTTGAATTTATATATATTGTAACAAGTCTATTCATGGTATTATCTTTAATAGCTATATGATTATCTATAGCGGAAGTAAATTCCAGAAATGGACCATATTCGGTTATCTGTTTATTGAAGGCTATAGTATTTTTTAAAATGAGATCTAAATAAGCTGTAAATTTTTGATTAGAGGGTCTTTTTTTATCATTATTATATAATTCTAATAATTTGTTTTTGACATCTTCTCTAATTTGTACTGTTAACCAGCCTTTCTTTTGTGGCATATTCTCAATGTATTTATTTAGGTTAAAGTATGATATAACCTTTATTTTATTAAAGTAATTTTTATATATTAAAATTTAGGTTAAATTAACATAAAGGTTAAGTACTACTATTATGTTAAATTAGGTTAATGGCTCAAGATTTAATAGTAAGAACTGTATATAATATGTTTAAAAAAGTAATAACTCATAAAGTCAAAGAATTTGTAAAAAGAATAGTGTTGTTGCAATCTTTCACTTCAGTAGGTCAAATATGCAAATCATTATTGTTATTAAAAAGCTAAGTGACATTGAAATGTTTTATAAGATTGAGAATCCATTTTTTGTATCAGCCCATGAATATCTACTAAAGTCATTTAAAATAAATATACAAAAAAATCAATCAATTAACTTAACAATTGGTTTACCTACTTTTTTTCTAAATCTTTATAATTTGATTCCTAAATTGGCCATTAAAGCATTATTGCCAAGAAATCATGGTGGTATAGAATCTCCTACTGTTATGATCATTGATGGTAGTATTAGAGGCCAATCCACTCATTTAGATTTTTACAGCTTTGTAGACTATGCTATTCAATACGGTATGAATGTTAATTCAGTTTTAGAAAGAATTATAGTAATGAGATCTTTTACTGCCCACCAACTTGCAGATACAATAATTTGTAATTTAACAAAGATGACTCAAAAGTACAAGCCAAATGTTGTAATAATCACAGATTTATTTGCTACAGACGAACAATTACATCTTTCTGAAAGAAAATGGCTTTTGAACCATATGATCAAGTCTATAAATAGTATTTCAGAATTAATAATTGCTGCTGTTTTCTCTCCAGTAATAATAGATGGATTTCAAAAAGTTATCAGTATTAATACACAAAGATCAAAAAAACTAACAACAAATAAAAAAGTGTAGAATAAATGGGTAGAACAATTCCATCCTTTAGAATAGCTGCCTTAATGGAAGAAAAAAGATGGAAGATATATAGACAATATTTAGATAAACAGGAGCAAAAAATTTTTAAACACATGTTTTCAATTGCGTATCTTTTTAATTCTGCGTCATCATATGCTGCAAATCCAATAAGAATAAATCCAATTATGTTTTCGATTGCTTTGTATCATCAAAAAAAGATATCTTCATTAAAAAAGAAATTTAATAAATTTTTTTTCAATCATCGTTGTTATCTACTACTACTATTACTACTAAAGAGATGAAAGAAGAGATTTCTTCTTCTTCTTTTTCTTCTAATCTTTTTCCATATAATGATATTGTTACAAAAGAAATAGAATCATGGAAAAGTTATGCAGATTGCCTAAGAAAACAAGATAGAGAATTGTTTTATGAAATGCTTAATAGCTGTTACAAATACTCTTCAGCAATCAATCTAAAAGAAAAAGAAAATTCTACTACTTCAACCCTTATGACAATCTTATTAGAACATCATAAAAATTTACTACTATTAACAAAGAAAATTGAAAATGATATAGCAATAAAAGATAGGAGCGAATAATAAAATTACCATTATTGGTTGGCTATTTGATGCATATCAATCTCAAGATAATAGTAAGATGGTATTTTGGATAAGATTAAAAAATTCAGATTTTAATGATACAAATAATTATAGATATATTAGGATTGAGGAGAAATGGCAAAATTATTTTTATGTTGCTTCTAACACTAAATCTAAACTGGAACAATTAGTTCAAAATGACAGTATTTCATCTTTAATTAGCTCATGGGAATTTGTTAACAAATCTGAAACAATAACAGATATAAAAAAAACTACTGTCTTGAAACTTGTCACTTTATGTAAAAATTTGAAATTAACAAATATGATTGAAAAAATGAATGGATATAAAGATTTTAGATTATACAATGTAGATTTACTACCTGAACAACAATATTTTTTCGAACATGATATTTTTCCATTAGGATTTTTTGAGATAATTGATAATGATGATAATTCAGATTTGGTTTGGAACGCTACAGATGACACCGTTAATTCTACCATTTATTCTCTGCCATATTTTGAAAAGATTCATATCAAGCTTAACTTTCCAAAAGGTAAAATTGTAAAACCAACAGATGAATTAAACTCTATTAGCATTGTACATTATGATGATAATAACACAAGTCGTATTATAGATATTACAGACAAATCAGAAAATAAACTATTAAAAGAATTAATAAAAATTGTTCAAAATATAGATCCAGATTTTATTTTTACTGACGATGGTGACTCCTTTACGTTTCCTTATCTTATTCATAGAGCAAGAATAAATGAAGTTGAATTATGCCTTAGTAGAGACAACAATAGACTCCTAACAAGTCCTAAAAGAAAAGGAAATTCCTTTGTTTCTTATGGTAGAACCTATTTTAAGCCATCAACTATTAAATTATTTGGACGCATTCATGTTGACAAAAGTAATTCCTTTACAATTAGAACTGGTTCAGATTTAGAAGGTTTATTTGAAATTTCAAGACTTTGTAGAATACCACTACATGAAGTATCAAGAGCTTCTATTGGGAGATGTCTGACTAGTTTACATCTTTATAATGCAACAAAAAAAGATTTACTGATACCATGGAAACCATTGTTAAATGAACATCCTAAAAATATGATGGAACTATTTTTAGCTGATAGAGGTGGTCTAATATTAGAGCCACAAATAGGTCTTCATGAAAAAGTAGCAGAATTTGATTTTGTATCTCTTTATCCCAATATAATGTTAAAGAGAAATATTTCAGCAGAGACCATATCCTGTGAATGTTGTTTTAACAATCCTCAATTTACAGTACCAGAACTAAATTATCATATTTGCAATAAAAAAGGATTGATCCCAGAATCATTAGAAATAGTATTAGAAAAAAGATTGAGATACAAAGATTTAAAAAATAAAACCTCCGATCCGATACTAAAAAGTATTTATGATAAAAGACAATCAGCTCTAAAATGGATACTTGTAACCTCTTTTGGATATCTTGGGTTTAGTAATGCAAAGTTTGGACGAATAGATGCTCATATTGCTGTTTGTGCATTTGCAAGAAATATTCTTTCTCAAGCTATGCATATTGCTGAAGATATGGATTTTGCTGTCTTACATGGAATAGTAGACTCAATTTGGGTAAAGAAAAAGAAAAATGGTAATATTACTGCGAAAGATGATTATTCTAAATTAAAAGAAACTATAAAAAGTAATACAGAATTTGACATTTCATTTGAAGGAATATACAAATGGATTGCCTTTCTTCCTTCTGAAATAAACTCTCATCTTCCAGTATTAAACCGATACTTTGGAGTATTCGAAGATGGAACATTAAAAATTAGAGGAATTGAAACAAGAAGACATGACACACCTCCATTTTTGTCACAATGTCAAAATGAAATATTAGAAATATTGGCTCAAGGTAATTCAATTTCTGATATCAAACAAAATAAAATATCTTTGATAATTAAAAAAGTCAAAGATTATCTTTCCCTATTGAAAAGTCGTAAAGTATGCTCTGAAAACCTATTATTTACCAAGTTGCTTTCAAAAGATTATGATAAATATGATAAAAAAAGAAATACATTAGAAAATAATGCTATAAGACAACTTGAATTAAATGGAGAATATTTAAAAGCTGGTCAAGTTTTACAATATATAATATTAGACTATAACGGACCTAAATCAAAAAGAGTACTTCCTTTTCAATTATTAGAAGATAATAAAACTAATTATGATGTTAAAAGATATTCTAAATTATTGATTGATACTTGTAATACTGTATTAGAACCATTTGGAGTAGTATTTGATAAAAATCTACAATCAATCTACAAATTAGACAATTATTATTGATTTCTTACAAATTGGATGTTACGTTTGACTATTATAAGATTGAGAAGCGTATTATGAGAAAAATTTTGATAAAAATAAAAAGAATCTGATGATATAAATATAATGACAAAATTGTTATTTGTTAATGATAAAAATTTCGAATGGCTATATGAAAGAGGGAAAAAAAATTCGCATTCATTCATTTAAAACCATTGCATTAAATTATTATCTATTCATATTGGACTATGACTTGTTAAATTTCAAACACTGATAGAGATCTGAATATCTCGCTGAATAATTTTCTTCTAATGATGATAAAGCAATATTAAGTATAATTACCTTAGATATTACATATGTCTTCAAATTTTTCCTCAACACAAAAGATTCCTGAAGAGGCAACCCAACATAATAAATTAACAAAAGTTACTTCTGGCTATATGGAAATTGAGGAGTTTAGAGATACAGATACTCATAAAGGCTATTTCTGTTATAACTGTGACTATTTTATAAAGCCTGAACATTGTATGATTGTCACGGATGAGGGTCAAGATTTAGGTGGTAATATATCTGGCAAAATACTCCCATATGCTGTATGCTCTTTATGGTCTCCAAATGAAAAGGAGATAAAGTGATAATATAATGTCTGATAAAAATTTTATTGACAAAACAAAAGACACTATGGGAGATATAATTGACAAAGCAAAAGACACTGTGGGAGATGTTACAGAAAAAGCATCAGATACTATGGATAAACTAGGAAAATTTCAAAAACAAAGTAAACTCAAAGCAGGTTATATTGAACGTGATGAGTTTAAGAATTCGAATTTTCAAAAAGGATTTTTCTGTTATAATTGTATTTATTGGATAGATATGTCTGGGGGAAAATGTATGATCGTAGATGATAAAGGACCAGACTTATTTGGAAAGGTTTCAGACGTAATTGCACCACATGGCTGTTGTAGTCTATATTCACCAGATTTTGATGAAATTAACAAACGAAAAGTAGTAATGGTAGATTAATAATAAAACTCTTTTTGAGGTGAAAAAACTAATCTATTGTTCTATCTCCATATTGTGCGTATAATTAGAAGAAGAATTATGTTTTTTCGTTCTTCATAAACAATTTACTTCTAATTTCTAAATAAAATTTTGATTTTTTATAAAGAGACAGATTAAAAAATGGTCATAGCCTATCTATTATCAATCATTGCTCCTGTCGTATCTATGCAATCTCCTTTAAATTTTATAAAGTGTAATTATTAGTTTTTTATTTGATATTATGGGTCCATTTTAGAATCACTATTACAACGGAAACCAAAGTCCGAGACATATTTGTATATTTCTATTGGATTGAGCAAACCTATAATAGCTTCATGGAATAATAAAATAGATTGAGTCATGTTAAATTAGAAATTTAATACAGAAAAATGTAACTAAAAAATTTTTATAGTAAAAAACCATATAGTAATGACTAATATGATAATGAAGAAGTCTTTAATAGAATTAATAGTACTAGCATTTACTAGTATAATTTTAACAACTAGCTCGTTATTTCAAGTAGCAAGTAATGTTGTTGCGAATAATGGACTTTTATATATCAAAAATCTAGGACTGCAAGTTTACGGCGTCAATGAAGACTACGAAGATATCGAAGGATTATAATAAAAAAAGTAGGCAAGCGACAGAATTAGGAAGAAAGTGAACGTGAGTAAGGTAATAAATCGTTAATACCACAGTTATTTAAGAAATTTATCTTCTCTCTATTTGTATCCGTTACATTTTTGATGAAATTATAGTGTTTTATTATTACAATAACAAAATATATAGAAGATGGGGTGTTAGATGTGGCACTAACAACCTAATGATATTTTAACAAAAATTGCTTTTTTTATTAGTGTACTACAGTTTAGAAAAAAAAGATTTTTTTATGATAGAAAGATCTTCATTTCGAAGAATGTATTAGAATAATTATATAGAACAAGATACAGTATAAAGTTAATGATGTTGTCTACAATAACTAAAAAAAGGTCTATTAAAAAAGTATTCAAATGGGCATTTAGTGGTTTCGGTATTTTTTTTATTGGTATGTTAGTTTTCATTACAGTTCATGATTTAATGACTGGAGCATCTTCTGAAACATCAGCAGAATATTGTGCAAGGTATAGTTTTTTAGCATCTCCTGCTTGCTGGTAAAGTAAATGAGATTATAGGGATAGATATCTCTGATACCCATGTAATTGAAGCAGAAGCTAAGATAAAGCAAATATCATATGAGAAAGAAAATAAAATGCAGTGAGGTTAATTGTTATAGAATATTTTAAAAAAATCTTGCTTTTTATTTTATGGGGAAATTTTAGTAATTTAAAATATTTAATGTATAAAAGTTTCTATTGTAAAAGGTAAATAAAGTTACTATAAAGAGAATTCTAATATACAAAGATTAAACAAATAATGTTATTTTAAGGTATGTTAAGTATTAATCACTCCATTGTTTATTCTTAGTTAAATGCTGTAAAATACAAATATAGAACATGTCAACTAAAAATCAAAATAGAAAAGACGATAAGGATGATTTTGCAGAGACACGTTCAACAACCGAACAACAATTTCAAAGAGAACAACAGCAAGCAGTCGATAAAGCATTAGAAGAGACTAGAGATAATATTAAGAAAACCACTAATGAAGCCAGAAAAGAAATTCCACGTTATACACAAATTGTTACCGATTATCAGGAAAATACATTACAAGCCATTAGAGAAATTACAGACAACTATGTAGATTCTCAAAAGGATATTATAGTTAATTCGTTCAGACTGTGGTCAGATTGGATTCCTTCTCCAAGACAGATGGCTGAAAACTATGGAAAGATAGTCAGTAGCTTTGCGGACAATG
>JBIOXM010000211.1:0-3102 GCA_044869655.1 Nitrososphaeraceae archaeon
ATTAGACACTGTCTACACTCAGTTCGACAGTAATAAAATGCTGTTGAATGATGTGATGTGGTATCAGCTGACTTGTGCAGGAAGGCTATACCAAAGCTGAAAAATCGATGGGTAACGATAAGCTACATCCAACTTGATGTAGCTTATCGTATTTAATATTGTAAATAAATGAGTTTATTTTCTTCGGATAGAAAAGAGTATAATTTTAAACCTTTAATATTTTAATAAAGATACACTAAACTATTACTAAAGGTATTCAATTATACTTTGTGATGAATCATCAAGAAATACTATAATATTTTAAAAAATTAAATAAGAAAATAAAATTAATTATAGAATATTGGATAAAAGATATAGTTTAGTAGATACATCTATAATAATAGATTAAAATTATGAAATCTTCCAGAATAACACGAAAGGAAGAAAGACGATTTTTTAATCATGAATATCTGAGAGATAGCCTTATACCTCGATATAAAGAATGCGAATCTTGTAAAATCAGAACACAACTTACATGTTTAATATGCAACTTCTGTTGGAGTTGCCATTGGAAGATAGAAGAATTAGCTAAAATTCCAGATTATCTATAAAAATTTAAAAAAATTATATATATTCAATTAGTTTAAATTTTTTAAAAATAAATTGTAAAATTCTATAAACTATTAATATTTGTATTTTTGAATATAGTGATATGGATTATGATAACCTCTGTAAAGATGTAATAGATATTGATGCTAAAATAAGATTTGCAGGAATATGTGATGAAACTGGAGAGATAAAATATGGAGGTCAAAGAGAAGGGGTTGAAAATATCCTAAGTAGTGATGAAACAAGGAAATCAAATTTACAGGCTCTAGCGAGATGGGGATTAAGAAATTCTTTATCTCCCAAAATAGGAAGAGGGAAATATGCAATGGCAGAATATGAAAGAATTAAAAGAATTACGATTCCGTTAGATGATGATCACCTATTGCTTATTACTACAGAAGTAGAGGCAGATCATGGTAAAATTATTAGTAATACACTGAAGTTACTTAGTGCAAGTTTTTAATGGCAGAAGCCTATGTTTTAATAACGTGTGAAGAAGGTTCTGAAGAAAAAATAATAAATGAATTAAGTGAGATAAATGATATAATAATTACAAATAGAGTTATAGGCCCATACAATATACTTGTCAAGATAAAAGGAGAAACAATCGATACTGTAATAGAGACAATTACATCAAACATCAAGACAATTGACAAAATTCAATATACTTTAACGTTGAAGGTCAAGCATTAATACCTAGAAGAACACAAATCGAAAAGGTTTCTTATTTTTATCCCAATCCATTGTTGTTAACAAGTTAAAATAAAATAAAGCTTAAGATAGTGTGTCTAGAAGGTGCATCATCATCTTATGTTTATATTAATTTTTCGGATTTAACAATCCATTTACCAGATTTCTTGTCTAAAATGAGAGTACCAATTATTCCTCCTTTTTTATAGACTTTTGCCATTTCTTTATTAGCGCCAATTAAAGAGAGAAAAAATGAATTTTTCTGATGATATCCAGATTCAACTACTTTTGTTGATAATTTCCTGCTGACCTTAATTATCAAGTTTCTAGCGAAGGGCCAATCTCCTTTCCACGAGATAATTTCAAAATTACCGAAATTTTTGGTTGTTAATAAATAACCTTCTAATTTTGCTTCAAATTTTTTACTATTATCTAAGGCGTAGGAATTCATCCACTCAACTGCTTCTGGTGCCTTTCTTTCCTCTATACCAAAGTTATCTGCAATTGCCAAGTTATAAAATTTAACATGTATATTATTAAATAGTATCATTTTAAATTAACAATATGATAAAATTTCACTATCTAAAATAATATGAAAGAAAAAATTTTACAAAAAAGAAGTTGTTGTTGTCTAAAACCAAACCAACCAACCAATTAGATTTTAAGTTAGTTTTTAGTAAATTCAAAATTAATTATTCTAATTCTTTTAGGGTCTCCACTGAATTCTTGAAGAAAAGATGTCATATAATTTTCTTGATACCCTTCAAATGCATTTACTACAAGAAAACCTATTGACTGAAAAATCTGTTTTAAATTCTCTACTTCTTTATAAAATTCATTATTTGATACTGGTTGGAATAACTCATCAGTTATTTCAGTTATTAAAATGAATTTTCCTTGTTTCACTAACTTTTTATAAATAATTTTGTATAAGACTTCCCAGTTACTCTTATATTTAATATCTATATACTTTGGATCAGGTAAAACTGATATAACTTTATAAAGTGAATTATCTTCAAATAAAGGTAAAACTGATTCAAATAATGTATGAAGTATCTTCACATTTTGTGATTTAATATTATATTTAGCTTTATTATAATGACTTTCATTTTTTTCTATACCAATAAAATAATAATCATGATTGTTTTCTGAGAGTAATTTTATTAAATTCCCATCACCCATTCCCAGCTCTAACACTAATTTTTTATCTTTTGGAATATCATCAAGGACTTCCTTAGACATATGTAAATATAAATAAATAATAACAAATTTAAATTTAAATAATAATTTCTATTGTTTTATTAAAGTGTGATACGCCAGAATTCCTTCACGCAAAGATTAATTTTAAATTTATGCTCTGTTATTTCATGAGAAGATATAGTCACAGAATTATGACTCCATCCACCTAAAATTTGGTAAATAAGTATGTCTTTAAGTATATACTATCAATGACTTTAATTTATATTTGTATATCTAATAAGACAAATTTGTTACTCCAACTATTGGCTCACAAAATAAATTGATTTAATAATAATGTATTTGTCCTCTCATTTCACCGTCTGGATGATCACGACTTTGAACATATACATAAGATTGACCAGATGTAAAGAATTCAATAAGTTCGCTAAATGATGAACCTTTTAATGGACCAGTCAAATCTTTTTCCTCGACTATTCCTTCAACGGATAAGCCTGGTCCTTCTCTACAATGACCTACTTTTATTTTTTCATTACATAATGATAAAATACTAGGTCCGTTTTGACCGTATGTTCCTAAATGTACCTCAATTATTTCTACATCATCACCGTCTAGATAACTCATCCC
>JBIOXM010000212.1:0-15352 GCA_044869655.1 Nitrososphaeraceae archaeon
TCTAATAATAGCATATTAGAGTTTCTAAGACAATTAGTAATGAAATTAAACAAAAACAAAATTACATATCTAATTTCTATGTTTGGAGCATATTCTAATATTATTACAGAGTTCTTGGTAAATCCTCCATTTAGATCCTTGTTGAGTGAGAGATGACCAGAATCAATTTTAACATTTTTTTTTTCTATAAAAAATTTATCCTTTGGGGAACTAGGAATTTGATGCCAGATATTATCATAATTATAAGTTGGTTCATATATTTTAAAAATTCCATTAGTTAAGGTGTAGACAAATGAATTTTTCTTTATATCAATCCCTCCTAATTTTGTTAAATTCATTTCTCTCACATTGAAGTGATTAAATTGATTTAATTGTAGAGTTACAATCCCATCAACAAGATAATCCAACGTTGTTAATTCATTTCCTTCATTTACTAAAATTAATCTCCCACCTGCTCTTTCTAGCCATGTTTGTAAAACGCGTTCATTATTTAATCTCGATTCTCGATCCATGAAGGAAGCTATGCCATCCCAACTATCCACTATTATCAATGGAGATCTTACATCCATGAGTTGATTTGTTATACGTTCGAAAAGAGATTCTGGTTCATCTAAACGTGCATCTTCAAAAAAAGGTTCTAGACTATTGATATTAGTAGAAGATTTATTATTATTATTTGAATATTTAATTTTAAGATATTTATTAATCCATTTAAAGTAATAAAATAATTTATTAGGCGATACTCTTGTCGAAATATAAAAGAAATTATTCTTTATATTTAATACTTTAAGAATAGTCAAACATAGAGCAGTTTTTCCTGTTCCTGGTTCTCCTTTAATCAATAATGAATAAGTTTGATTATTTAAAAATTGTAATAGATGATTAGGAATTTTAAAAGAAATATCGTCATTTTTAGTCATTTTCCAACCCTTCTTAACTTTATAATTATTTCTCTTATAATAATAGTTCTCAATATCAAAATATAAAAAATATCCTTAAAATAATGAGGTATTAAATTAAGATAACCACGGATTGATATTTTTTTGGAAACGTAATGCATCTATTAATCCTTCTGCATAACCTATACTAAGTATCCCTAATTCAAATTTATTTTGATTAAAAAATCTTTCCGCATCCGATAAATAATATTCAGCATTCTCTAAGACATTGTCCATTTCTTTATACTGTGCATCGAGTATAGATGAAGAATTTCTTTCACTTTCAAGATAGGATTTCATATTTTTCAAAGCATCTTTTGCTTTTGGTATATATTTTTCTAACATTGTTACTGAAATCTGCCGAAAGAATTGAGTATTATCCAATGGAGAATCTACATTTGGATAAAGAGAGGTTATAGAATCAATTTCTGTAAAATGAAGATGACCTGTTACTACGATAGAATGAGGGCCTTGTCCAAAATCGATTTTTTTTATGGATTTAACTTTTCCTCCCAAGATATTTTGATCCTTTTTTCCTATTCGTGATGCCACTATAATAAACAACTCCTCAGAGATAATTTTATAGCGAAGGTTCTCTTCGACTTCTAGAAGCATATCTATAGCCTTTGCTGGATCAAGAAAGAAAAAGTCATTTTCATTGTTATTATTGTATTCAGTTAAGATTAAAGTATGATTTCCTACTCTTAGATTTTCATGGATTGTATTATAGACACTTATTGCAGACATAGGATCTGACATGATGGTTGTAGTCCTTCCAAATTTGTAGTTATGCAATCCAATCTCACCGATCAAAGATGAAATTCCAGAAGCACCATGAATTATTTTTATTTCAATTAGGTTTTTTTTTGCTCTTACATAAAGTTCGATGAAAGTGGTTGCCATAAAAGGATCCCCATAAGTCAAAATTGCTACATTATTCGTTTTTGATTGGGAGATAATAGATCTCGCATCTTCAATAAACCAACGGGGAACTATTTGTGTATGTTTATTACAATTATTTAGTAAAATTTTTAGTTGTCTGATATCGTCATCCTCAATATAACTTGTAAATCTTTCTATATATATAAAATGACATTTTAGCAAAGTCTCTTTTGCTAATAGACTTAATCCTGAATAACCATTTATTCCAAGTCCAATAAAACATAACATGGTAATATTAATCGCTATTAGTATCTCTAATATTATTTATTATGGATATTATACATTCTTGACATATGAAATAAAGATCTTTTGTAGACTTCAATCCCTGAAAGATATTCTTCTATCTTTACATGTTCATCAACACTATGAGAAGAATGTGGATCTCCAGGACCGTAAGTAACTACAGGGATTTTAAATGCATTTCCAATAATATTCATATCACCTGTTCCAGTTTTTCTTAGTAATGCAGGTCTTTTTTTACAAATATCAAGAATAGAAAGAACAAGGGATCTAACTAATGGAGAGGAAAAATCAGCTTCGAAGGGTTCTGTAAAATCCTCAATTATAAAATTAGTTTTTATTCCATTTTCTTTTGATATTTTTGAAATGAGAATTCTAATAGAATCAAAAACTTGTTGACAAGTGACCCCATTTGGAATTCTAATATCCATTGTTATTTTACACTTTTGAGGAGTGACATTGTGACTAGAACCACCAAAAATTTCTGTAAGACAGCAACTAACAGAATTACTTTTTTTTTCTTTTTCATAATTGTTATTTAATGCAGTTTTTAAAGCATTCCAAAAATTATAGGCTTCCTCAATAGAGTTTTTTGCCAACCAAGGAGCACTTGCGTGTGCACTCTCTAAAACATCACATATTAATTTTAGAGCTAATCTTCCCTTATACGAAATTGTAATATTTTGAATACCACTTGGTTCACCAAATATTGCGTAATCAACATTCAAATTATTTTTAATAAGTTGCTTACTTCCTGTTGCATTTCCTTCTTCATCAACTACCCCAGCAAATATTATGGTACCATTTTGTTTGGGGAATTCGGAGGCAGCCAAAAGCATAGAAATTAACGGAGCTTTAGCATCTGATGCTCCCCTTCCATATAAGAAACCATTTTCTATCCTTACAGGGACTTTATTTGGAACAGTATCCATGTGACCGCAAAGAAGTATTCTTGGATACCCTCTTCCTTTGGTTGCAATAATATTTCCAACACTATCTATATGAGCCTGTTCAAAACCAAGTTCATTAATGCACTTATCCTTTAAGAGATTAGCTAATGGACCTTCAGACCTAGATGGAGTATAAAGATTAAGTGACTTTTTTAAGAGTTCTATTGCGTAATTAGATGAGACCAATGTATATCTAATTTATTTGATAATTTAAGGAGTAATCTACAATCATATCTTGAATATTGATTTGGGTAATTTTTACTGTGTTTTTGAATTCCGTCGTATTATTTACTTCATGTACCAATAGACCTTCTTTTGAACTTTCCATTAAATCTACTCCTACAATCTTTCCACCTACAGCTCTAGAGGATTTAATACAAATATCTTCCAGTTCATCTGTAACGGGACAGTTTTCAGCTCTACCTCCTAATGCCATATTAGTTTTCCATTCATCAGATTCAGAGTATCTATATATTGCAGCAGCAACAACGTCACCTACTACTATAGCTCTTATATCACGAGGTGGACGAGAAACAAATTCTTCTAGATAATATACATGGTAAAGAGGAAACATATGTTCTCTATCCTCAAATACAGCTTTCGCTGCATCTTTATCACGTAATAATGCTATCAATCTCCCCCAACTTCCTATTGTAGGCTTAATAATAGCTGGATATCCGAAATTTTCTAATGCTGAAAGTGCAGAATCGGGCGAAAAAGCTGTTATTACTTTGGGGGTTCGTATACCTTTTTTTTGTAATAACATATGAGTAAATAATTTGTTTCCACAGGTAACATTAGTGTTTAATGGATTAATTACATTTGCTCCTAATCCTTCTAACGCTGCAGTAGAATGCAGATTCTTGAAATAACTAACACATCTTTGAATAATGGTTCGATTAGTATATTCTGAAGAGAGTGTATTTAAATCTAAAACAATATCTTTGCAATCAATTTTCTTTATTTCAATTCCTTTCTTTTTAGCAGCTTCATAGATAGCCTTTTCTTCCCATCTTATAGTATCATAAAGAAGTGTGAGAGAAGAAGATGTATTCTTTCCCTCAGTCACTGTCCCCAATCCTCGCCGACTACTTGAGCGGGTTTTGTTGTAAATCCACCTTCATTTTTTACCAATTCATAGCTTGATCCGCAATCGGGACAAGATACGATTTCACCTTCGATTGAATCTTCTGGTATTTTGATTTCGGCATCACATTCCTCACATTTTACCATATTTTATTCACTCCTTTTTTACATTGAATGTTTCTTCATTAAGTATCTTTCTTTCTAATTTCTCATCAAGATATAATTCTAAGACATCACCCATTCTAAGTTCTTTTAACCCCTTGGCAAGGTTTTCTGCTTCACGTATACTCGTCCCTAGACCAAGTAAAGATAACAAATATGCAGCTCCATTTTTTCCTGCTAGTTCTCCAAACACAATCTTTCTTCTGTTTCCTACTAGACGGGGCTCAATAATTTCATATGCGGAAGGATTCCTCAAAATCGCTGCAAGATGAGTCCCAGCTTTATGTTTATACGCACTGTCTCCTACTATAGGTTTAGATTCTGGAATCTCCAAACTTGTATATTGTGAGATAGTCTTGGACAAGTCCTTTAACATATGCAGTCTTAAATTGTTATCAGAACCATATATGAGTGTCAATGCAATGGAAGTTTCGGCAAGCGAAGGAATGCCTGTCCTTTCTCCAAAACCATCGATCGTAGTGTGAATCTGATCGGCACCAGCTTCACAACCAGACAGTGCGTTAGCTAGTGCTAATCCAACATCATTATGACAATGTACATCTAGTGAGCTTTTTGATGTATCTATTTTATCATATACCATTTTGACTAAATTATACATCCCATTTGGGCGCATTATACCCACTGTATCTGGAATGCTAATTCTTTCTACTCCTAATCTATTCATTTCATTACACATTTCTAAGAGAAAAGAAGGTTCAGTCCTACTAGCATCTTCCATCGTGAAGCGACATTTTAAACCATGTGATTTGATATATTCAACTACTTCAATGGCTCTAGTTTTTGCCTCCTCTTTAGAAATTTTTAGCTTTGCACTAAGATGTGTATCAGATATTCCCATATAGGTAGCTATCCAAGTTGAATTAGTCTTGAGAGCAATATCAACATCTGATTTTATTGCTCTAACATGAGCAACAATATCTGCTTTTAATCCTTGTTTGATAATTGTTTTTGTCGCTTCCAAGTGATCGGAAGATACAACAGGACTAATTTCTATTTGATCGACTCCAAACGAATCCAACATCCATGCAATTTGAATCCTTTGTTTAATAGTAAAAGAGACTCCTGGATGTTGTTCTCCTTCTCTTAATGTAGAATCAAGAATTTTTATTTTTTTTTTTTCATGACCTACATTATTATATTGATGCGCATAATAGTTAGGATCATCTGATTTAAGTATCATTTTAACGATATTATTACACCTTTCGTATGTGATATAAATGTTAACGCTAAAAAATGAAAGTAAAATTCTGATATTTTACTGCAATAAGTAACTAGGATTTCAGGTATTTTTTAAAGTTTTAAGAATTATCACGGTATTTGTATCGGAAACTCCTTCAATTTTTCTAACGTCATCGATATAAGAATTTATTTCAGAGATTTCAGATGCACTAATAATTGCTGCAATATCATACTGCCCAGTTATTTCGTAAACAACATCTACCCCGTCTAAATTCAATAATTTAGAGGTTACTGTGGATGAATCAGAGCTGGAAGCAACGGAAATAAGAGCTATTGCGCTAGTTTTTCCGCTATAATTGATTTCAATCGTGAATTTTTTAATAACGTTATTATCAGTTAAATTTTTAATCCTTCTTCTTACTGCTGATTCAGATAAGCCAATCGTATTAGCTATTTCTACAAATGGTTTTCTAGCATCATTTTGAAGAATCTTTATTATTTTTTCATCGAATGAATCAATATTATTTAACATCTCTTCTTTCCTCTTCTTTAGTTAATAATTTATCCATAATGCTTAAGGTTTTTGCTACCTTTACCTCATCAAGTACCAATGGTGGCAATAATCGAATTATATTTCTCCCAGAGTATAACATAAGCAGCCCTTCTTTAATTCCATCAAATAATATATCTTTAATATCAAAACGTAATTCAAGAGCTAACATTAAACCTAATCCTCTTACATCTCTCACAATTCTATGATTCTCTTTAAGTTGGAACAATCCATTTTTGAAAATATTTCCTACTTTCATAGCATTTTCAACGAGATTTTCTTCTATTATGGATTCAATGGTAGCTGTACCTGCTGAACAAGAAAGTGGATTGCCTGCAAAAGTTGAAGAATGTTCTCCTACTTTCATAGAATCTAGGATATCAGGTTTACATAGAGTTAAACCCATAGGTAACCCTCCAGCTATACCTTTAGCTAGACACATAATATCCGGAGTCGTTGACCAATGTTCACCTGCCCACATTCTTCCAGTTCGTCCTAATCCCGTTTGTATTTCATCAAAAATTAATATCAGATTATTCTGGTCACAAATCTTTCTTATTTGTTGTAGAACACCATCAGGTGGAACAATTATTCCTGTTTCACCTTGAATAGGTTCAATAATAACTGTTCCAATTGAGCTATCTAACGATTCTTCAATCTTTGATGGATTGCTGTAAGGTACAAATTTTACTCCTTCTAACAATGGTTGAAATGATTTTCTATATTTTTCATTGTGTGTTACAGATAATGCACCGAAAGTTTTTCCGTGATATCCTCCACTCATCGCTATTGTTCCACTTTTCCCTGTGAATTTACGAGAAAACTTTAAAGCTGCTTCAGTAGATTCAGCACCACTATTGCTAAAGAAAAACTTTGATAGTTTTTTTGGCGAGATTTTGGATATTTTTTCTAGGAATTCTAATCGCGCATTGTTATAGATAGACATATGACAAGTTATAAGTTTCTCAGATTGATTTTTAATTGCATTTACTACACGATCGTTACAATGGCCGATTAATGCAACACCATAACCACCCATACAATCAATGTATTCATTTCCAGATACATCCCAAACGATAGCTCCTTTTCCTCTTGAGATATTGATTGGAAATCTCTGATAAAGATTTCCAAGATGATTGTCTTCACTCACTTTGTTATCACCGTACAATTAGTATGAACTATAGCAGAAGAGATTGGATTTTCAACGTCGCCTGAAGCTATAATTGCTTCCTTAACACCCATATCTAAAGATTCTATACATGCCATTACTTTTTTCTCCATTCCATGACCAATGTTTGGTAAAGATTCCTTTGCTTTATCATATGTTATTTCTTTTACCAGCTCATCATTTAGAATTAAACCCTTAACATTCGTAATAAAAATTACCTTATCTGCCGATAATCCCCCTGCAATATAGGCAGCAGCTCTATCTCCATCGACATTTAAAAATTCAGTTTCTTCACTTAAAGCTATTGGAGAAACAACGGGTACAAAATTCCCTTCTATTAAATTTCTAATTAATAGTGTATTGATCTTGTTTATTTTTCCTGTATAACCACCATCAATTATCATTTTTCTACCTTTATCACTAACAACTAGAAGCTTTTTCTTTCTTAATGCTTCGATTGTAGATCCATCAATTCCCGATATTCCTGCTGCACTTATCCCGTTACTTAAAAGCAATCTGACGATAGTTTTATTTATTTTTCCAGACATAACCATGGTATATATTTCTGCAGTTTCCTTGTCAGTATATCTACTTTTTACACCTCCAGGGGAAACAATAAATTTTTGTTCTTTGCCCAATTTATTACCAATAATAGTGACATCCTTACCTCCCCCATGAACAAGAACAACCTTATCTTGTTTTAATATATTTTTAAGGTCTGAAATAGTCGATGAATGTAATCCATCTACTATGCTACCACCAATTTTAATTACAATCATACCGGTGTTAATGGAGTTAATTTTAATCCATCCATTTCATCGAAACCAAACATTACATTCATATTTTGTATTGCTGAACCTGCTGCACCTTTCATGAGATTATCAGAAGCTGAGAGTGCAACAACTCTATTGTTATCCTCATCAATATCAAAACCAATATCACAGAAATTGGAGCCAATTAAGAATTTTGGGTCTGGAAATTTATACAATCCCTTTTTATCTTTGATAAATCTTATAAATGGTTCATTTTTGTAAGATTGTCTATAGAGTTTCCATAGATCTAATTCACCAATTGTTTTATTCAAAAAAGTATGATTAGTTGTAAGAATACCCCTAACAAGATTGACAGCATGAGGGCTCATACTAACTTTTATATTCTTTTTAGATAAGCCGCTAAGTTCTTGAATTATTTCGCCCGTATGTCTATGTTTGGCTGGTTTATAAGGTCTGATAACCCCATATCTCATAGCATGATGTGTCCCTGCATTTGCTTGAGCACCTGCACCAGAAGAACCAATTTTACTATCTACAACTATATGATCTGTATCAATAAGATCATTATCAATAAGTGGTTTTAGTGCTAGTAAGGAAGTCACTGCCATACATCCTGGACATGATACTAATTTGGCTTTTTTAATCTCTTCACGATGAAGTTCTGGAACTCCATAGACTGATTTTGAAAGTAAATCTGGAAAAGGATGTTCCCAACCATACCATTTTAGATAATCTTTAGGATTGTGCAATCGGAAGTCTGCAGAAAGATCTATTATTTTAATATCTCGTTCATATAATTTTTTAACAATTTTATTCGCATTTCCATGCGGAACAGAAACAAATACTAGATCAGATGAATCTGCAATTTTATCAAGATCCATTGATGAAAAGGTAAGGTCTATGAATCCTTTTAAACTCGGATGAAGTCTATGGACATATTCTCCAACATGTTGTCTAGATGTAACCACATTAACCGTTACTTTGGGATGAGTTACCAATAATCTAAGTAATTCTCCACCTACGTATCCCGACGCACCTATAACTCCTACTTTCATTGTTATGAACTATAGATCAGAATATTACTGCATCTTATGAATTTTTTTATCATTTAAAGTAAAGACAAATATTAATTGAATTTCTATTTTTTAAAAACTTTTAAAACATACTCAATCATAGAATTTGCTATATCTACTTGAGATACTTGAGATGCTCCTCTAAATTCAACATTACTATTAATCTCATGTATAACGAATCCTTTATTTTCATCTTCCATAACATCTACTCCGAGAATACCCCCTCCTACTGCATTGGATGCCTTAATTACAATATCTTCTAATTCTTTTGTAATTGGTGCAAGTCCTGTATGACCCCCCCTAGCAACGTTTGTTCTCCATTCATTTATAGCAGAATATCGATATACTGCGGTAATAATTTGATCTCCAGTAACAATACATCTAATATCCCTAGGTGGTCTATTTATCATTTCTTGGACGTAATAGATCCTAGAAAATGCGGAATCATTTTCCTCTCTCATTTCCATGATAATATTTACCATTTCTTCATTTCGAATAGGAAAAACTCCTCTCCCCCAAGAACCAACAAGTGGTTTTAAAACTAAAGGGAATCCAAGTTTATTTGTCAATTCTTTAAAAGATTCAGCGCTAAAAGTGAAATATGTTTTTGGAGAAGGAATTTCAGATTTTGCCAAAATGAGAGATGTTCTTAATTTATTGCCACAGATCTCATTTACATCATAATTGTTTATTACCTTATGCCTCAAAAATTCAAGGCAAAATGTGATATACAGACCTCGATAATGACTTAAACATCGTTGAAGAAAAATATCGCCTTTAATAGGATTATTTTGATTTATTTCTGTACTAAAAGAAATAGGTTTAGCATCTATTAAATGAGTAGTTATTCCTCTATTGGTAGCCTTATCGTATAGTTCTTTTTCCTCGAATCGTAGTTTATCATAAATTATAGAAAGTTCCATATTTTCTCAAACTTATTCTCCCCAATCTTCTCCTACGGACTCTGCTGGTTTCATGTCTACTTTACCTTCAGAATTAGAAGTTATTTCGAATTCGGCCCCACAGTCTGGACAGGAAACAATCTCACCCACGACTACATCTTCTAGAATATTTAATTCTCCTCCACAGTCTTTGCATTCACTCTTCATTCTATTGTTCATCTCCTTTATTCTCTTTTTTATTTAAATTAATTGCTATAGAATTTGCTGTAATAGATTGCAATCCCCATAATTCAACAAAACCTTTTCCTAGTTGCTGATCAAAAATAGAGTCAGAACTATACGTTGCCAAGTCATTCTTATATAAAGAAAATTTAGATTCTCTTCCTACTATTCGTATGGAACCATTTTGCATTCGCATTTTTACTTTTCCTGTAACTCTGTTTTGTGTTGCATCTATAAACTTATCCAAATCGTTAAGCAATGGATCCTGCCAAAGGCCAGAATAAGTCATCCAACTCCATTGCTGATCCACAATATGTTTGAACCTCAATTCGTGAGAGGTTAATACCATTTTCTCAAGATCTTGATGAGCTTGAATTAATACAATTGCTGCAGGACATTCATAAACTTCTCTAGACTTTATACCTATAATTCTATCTTCTATATGATCAACAATTCCTACACCGTATGATCCTGCTTTAAAATTAATATAATTTATCAGATCTATAAGATTCATCATTTTGCCATCAGCTGTTATAGGTAAACCTTTTTCATATTCTATTTCCATATAACCAACGTCAGAATTCTTAAATTTGATAAATTTGAAACAACTTTCTGGTGGTTCAACAAAAGGATTTTCGAGATCTCCACCTTCTATTGACCGTCCCCATATATTCATATCAATACTATATGTCTTGACTTCAGTAGAGATGGGAATGTTATGTTCTTTTGCAAATTGAATTTCTATATCTCTTGTTAGATTCATGTCTCTAATTGGTGCAATTATTCTTAAATTTGGATTAAGTGATTTGATGGTAATATCGAATCTGACTTGATCATTTCCTTTACCTGTAGACCCGTGAGCTATTGTTTTGGCATTTTCTTTATTTGATATCTCAACTACTTTCTTTGCTATAAGAGGCCGTGCTAACGCAGTTCCCAAAGGATATTGGTTTTCATACAAGCCATTGGCTTTTATAGAATGAGAAATATACTCATTTACGAATTCTTCTTTAGCATCTACGTAGTAATGCTGAACAGATCCTATTTCTTTAGATCTATTTTCGATTTCTTTGAAATCATCATTTTGGCCACAATCTACTGTTACAGTAATAACATCAAGATTATGTAAAAGCTGTAAATATTTAATACATACCGATGTATCCAAACCTCCTGAATAGGCTAAAATGCATTTTTCTTTAACCATCGTTAGCCGATGCGAATATAGTTATTATATTTATATTTTTGGATTCCTTTAATCAGTAAATTTAGTTATTTATTAAATTTTATAAAAAAAAATTATAATAAAAAATGATAAATGCTATTTTATTAATTATATAATTGAAAAATTTGTATAAAAGATACACCATCGATGAAATAAAAAATAAAGTCATTGAAACATTGGGTAACCATGAAGAAGGAATGTCTAGTATGGAATTGGCTGATGCCATTCATGTTAATAGAATGACAATAACAAAATATCTTAACGTTCTATCTGCAATCGGTTTAATAAAAAAGAAAAAAATCGGTTCAATTAATATATGGACAAGAGAATCCGGTGTAGACGATATAGAATTTCCTTTGAATTATATCCATATACAACAGAAATTTTTAACTGCATTGCTTGGATATAATAAAAGAGAATCAAGTAAAATTTTACTTAATACTATTTATTCAGAAAGTGAAATTTTAAAAATTTTAAAAGAAATAATAATTCCCTCAATAAATACTATCAATGAAATTTATAACAGAGGTAGATTAGGTAAAACAGAGCTTATTTATTTGAATAACTTATTATTTGACCTTTTAATTGTAATTGAAATATATTATAAAAATATTGAGCATAACAAAAATATTCACACTATTTTTATTGCTGGAAACGAAGATCAGATATTATATTCAAAGATATTATCATTAGTCTCTGAAGTTTCAAATTGTGATACTATATATCTTGGAAATATAGGGCAACATATAGACCCTTTTTTTGATATTGATTTACAAAGATACATAACTAAATTTTGGTCTCATAAGAAAGGGACAAAAATTATTTTTTTATGTTGCTCAGATGAAAGCTCTCTGAAATTTTTATTTAGTACTACTGATTATATAAAAAGAAAAATGACCGAGATTATAAAAATAGTGCTATTTGTAAATCCAGATATATTAACTTTGACAAAGGATTTGAAATTTGATTTCATTGCATCAGATCTCACTTCCTTAATTATATGGTTGGAAGAATTGATTAAACAAATTAGGACGAAATTTTAACCTATTTCTTCGAAATAATGTATAATAAATAATATCATATCTTATATTTATTACAAAGTTTATTCAAAAAATTTAATCCTTGCCGGATTTCAACTTTATAATTTCTATCTACTATAGGTTCCAAACCAATGTAATTATTATACTGTATCTTCCTTAATGTTTTTAATATTGAATTAAAATTAATATGTCCTAATCCTGGCATTTTTCTGTTGCTATCTGCAAAATGAATATGTTTTAAAAAATCTTTTGATTTTATGATACTATCAGAAAAATCCATTTCCTCAATATTCATATGATAAGTATCCAATAAAATTGAAAAATAGTCATTATGAAGATTAGATATAACAAACATTGCATCTGAAGTATTACAACAAAAGGGAGTAGAATACCTATTTAATGGTTCTAATAAAAGATATACTCCAAAATCCTTTGAGAAACGAGTAAGTTCTGATAATATATTTACGGATTTTTTGAGTAATTTCTTTTTTTCTTTATTGGGAATCATTTCATGGTTCCAATCTTTTTTTAGATGATAATCTGATAATAGGCAAATATTAAAAATTGAACCCCCAAAAAAATTACAAATTTTTATACATTCTTTAACATAATTTTTTGAATAAGATAGAATATGTGGATCGGAGGTAAGGAGAATCGGGCTTATCATTCCTTTTGAGCTGGTCCATTTACCAGTTACACCAAGAATAGAAACACTAAAAGTATTAAAAAGTTCAATTTTTTTTTTTGAATTAAAATTTGAAGGATCACCAGAAAGTTCAATATTGTTTATACCTAATTCTACTAAACTTTTAATTGTATTTTCTAATGATTCTATTTTTGTAAATGAATCAATAGTTATTGAAAATTTAACCAATTAAATCACTATATAACTATAGTTATAGTATATTCATAAGATATTTTCCTATTTGAACAACATCTACTGAATTCGACTCATCTTTTGGCAGGTTTGATCGAATATTTGATGCATAAAGCGAAAAGCCTTCTTGTGTTGTTCTATTAATTGGTCTTCCATGTGATCCCTTGAGTAAGCCTGTATCAAAAGGAATGGACCTCTTTTTAGTGTCAAGAAATAATTCCAACGGATCATAGCCTGGTTTCCTGTGTATATCTACCATTCTAGTAAAAGAAGGTGCCATATTTTCATCATACCACCAGTAATAACTAAACCATTTATCACGATTAGCGACTACTAGAATATCGCCTGCTCGTTCATGATCAATCTTGAAAGATTTCTTTTCTTTTTCCGTTATTATAATATCTATATCAGAGATATTTTTTAAAATATTTACAATTTTTTCTTTTTCTAGAGGAGATTTTATATAAATATTTGCTATTTGATGATCTACTACTGCAAATGCTTTACTAAATTCAAAATCAACATATTCTTTTTCTCCAATTTTTCTCACATTCAAAAGTCCATGATTTCTTAAGATGATATTTATAGGAATTGCACCGTTAACATCATTAAAAGAATATTCTGAAAAAATAATAAATTGTGTATTTTCATAAATTTTACTTTTTTTTGTTGAATGGATTATTTTTTCTACAATACTGTCTGCTAAAACCAAATCATCAGAAACCTGGTGACTATTTTTTCCAAAACGCTGACCAGAATAATCTATATGTGGAATATAAGTAAACATAAAATTTGGTTTACTGTTTTCTATAGTATATTGAGCCGCTTTTGTTATCCATTCACTTGATAGGCTAGAAGCAAATGGGCCCCAATATGAAGAAAGATCAAATTCTCCAATTTGTTCCACTATTTGTTCATAATAACCTACTGGTTTAGAATAACACCACATTTTCATTTCATTTTCTAAATGTAGTGGCCTTGGAGTTATAACGATATCTGAATTTGCATATAAAGTATTTTGCCAAAAGAGTACAGCAGTTTTAAAATTATTATTCTTATTTTTTATGAAATCCCAAATTCGTGGTACTTGGACTAAACTATTATATTGTTCCCAAAATGATACATTATAAGTCTGTCGATCCATAAAACCATTTGAAATTATACCATGCCGGTTGGGATATTCTCCAGACAAAAAGCTTGTTTGTACTGTAGATGTAACTGCTGGGAAAACAGGTTTCATTTTAGAAGATTCACCTTTTTCAGTTAATGTAGAAATAGTTGGCAGTAAACCCGAAGTAAGATGTTTTTCTTCTAAACCAACAATATCAATAACAATAACATGTTTAATCATATACAGCTTTAAACAATGAGTAATTTAAATAATATGTTAAATATAGTTTATCAGTTCAAAGGTTTAGTGTCTTTAAAATATTGAAAGATCTATTCAACTCATATACACCTTTTTTGATAAAAAAAAGATAGGAGTTATTAATATCAATACTAAAATAATACTATAATAAACTCCTAATATATCAGTTATAAAAATACTATCTAGAATAACTATCACAGTTATTAACTGCGATACAGATTTTAGAATAGAGATATTTTTTTTAAATAACATTATATGAGAATAAATTATGATACAAGAAAATATTATTAATGGAATGAAGGAATCATAGTTAAATGTACCCAGAATTATAAAAATACCTATGGAAAATATTAGGAAATATATAATTAAGAATGGAAAAATACTCCATAGACTAAGAAAATAGTCTTTAATTTCATTTTTACTTAAAATAGTAATTGCACTTACATATAAAAATTCGGATAATAATGGAATAAAAAAACGAATATCAAATATACTTCCCTCTATGAGAAATATGGATTGACTACCTCCTAAAACAACATTTAAGCTTCTTATAACTCCCATATTAATTGGTCCAAAAATTGTATTTTTTAAAAATCTGTTATATAAAAAAATTAAAGTGACCATAATTAGTGTAATTA
>JBIOXM010000213.1:0-2568 GCA_044869655.1 Nitrososphaeraceae archaeon
GTCTGTAGGGTGAAGTCTCAATGAGGAAGGCTCTTTTGATCATAGATAGAGGTAGTAAAGAATTAGAAGTACAGAATGAACTAATCAAAATATCCAATCAAGCTAAGCAAAAAGGAGGATATATTTATTCAAATTTCTGTTTTCTTGAAGTAATTCCACCATATATTGATGAGGGAATTAAAAACTGTATCAAGGAAAATGTTGATTTGATAACAGTTATGCCATATTTTCTCTATCCAGGTATGAAACTAAAAAATGCCGTTCAGAAAACTGCAGCTATTTCAAAGGAAAAAGGGATAAGATTAGTTATTACAAAACCTCTTTGTTATTCTGAAGTTCTAACATTAGTTATAAGGGAGAGATTAAACAAATTAAAATTCATTCATGACATTCAATTTAAAGATAACGAATGTGATGTACTTGTTATTGGGCATGGAAGTTCTGATAAAAGAGCAACAGAGGCTTTTATTTTCACTATTAATGCCATAAAAGAGTCTTATAGAAATGTCGATTATTGTTTTCTAGAATTAGCACAACCGACTATAAAAGAAGGTATTAATTCTATAATAAAAAAAAATCCAAGAATTGTATTAATTATGCCTTATTTTCTACACAAGGGTATCCATATAAAACACGATGTGATAAAAGAATTAAAAAGTGCATTAAAAAGCCATTCTTTTTCTAATATTCATATTGCAGATCATATTGGAGTTGATGACAAAATGGTAAATCTTATTTTGCAGCGAGCAAAGGAAGTTGAAAAAAAAATTGTTTAAGAAAGATATCACCGAAAATCCTGATAATAGATCTATGTCTATGAAATCCTTTGATATTGAAAAAAACAGTTTTGACATAATAGAGAGTGAGGTGGGTAAACATACTTACACTAAAGAATTTGAATGGGATATTGTTAGACGAGTAATTCACGCTACGGCAGATTTTGAATTTGCTCACAAAGAAAAACTGGTGTTTCACAATGATGCTATTGCCTCTGGATTTCAAGCAATTAAAAATAAATGTAATATCATCACTGACGTAGAAATGGTAAAAGTAGGAATTTCACAAAATTCTCTAACTAATCTTAATTTAAAGTGTATCTGCAAGATCTCTGATAGTAACATAATTAATAAAGCTAAACGTCTCAATAAAACGCGTGCTGAAATGGCTATGATTAATTTGGCACAGGAAATGAATGGAGGAATAGTTGTAATAGGGAATGCTCCAACTGCGTTACAGGAAGTCATTCGAATGGTTAATGAAAAAATAACAATTCCGTCTTTAATCGTTGGTGTGCCTGTAGGATTTGTTTCTGCAATGGAATCAAAAATAGAACTCTCACAAAGTAATATTCCTCACATCACTAATCTAGGTAGAAAAGGCGGAAGTGCTGTAGCATCTTCAATAACTAATGCATTAATGTTATTATATATGCATAAAAAGAAATAATATAAATTCATCCATAGAACTAGAATGTAAGAAAATCTTAAAAATGATGCTCATATTAGTTAAATATTGAAAGAACTTACAACTGAAATACAAATAAATTCGAGCCCTCAAAATTTATGGAAGGTAATCACCGATTTTAAGAATTATCACCAATGGAATCCCATACTTCAAAAAATTAAAGGAGACCCCTTAATCGGGAATCAATTGGAAATTCATCTTAGTACTGTAGGAGGAAAAAAGAGAATATATCATCCAAAAATTATCAAAATTACCCCTAACCACGAATTAAGATGGAAAGGTACATTGATTATCTCACAAATATTTTCTGGTGAAAGAATTTTTCTAATTGAAAAACTTGCAGAAGACAAAGTCAATTTTGTGAATAAGGAAATATTTTCAGGAATAGGAGTTAGGTTTACTCCCAAAAAAATGGAAGATGATATTCTAGCAAGTTTTAACAAAATGAACGAAGCATTAAAAAAAACTATAGAGCGATCATGATATAGCATACATAACCTTCTAATACCCAGCCCAGATTAATTCATTAAAAATAATTACATGGGAATTACTCTTTACTATAACATGGCATGCTATATTGTAAATGTTTAGTAAAGTAATGTTTTAAAGGATAATAATCCTAAAGTTAAATATGAAAGCAATATGGAAAGATGTCATTTTGGCGGAAAGTAAATCAACAGTAGAAATTGAAGGAAACCATTACTTCCCTCCTGAATCTATTGATAAACAATTTTTTAGAGATAGTACTACTCATACAAGATGCGGCTGGAAAGGGATCGCGAGCTATTATACCATTAAGATAAAAGACGAACTTAATCAAGATTCAGCTTGGTATTATCCAGAACCATTAGACAAAGCAAGACATATCAAAAATTATGTGGCTTTTTGGAAGGGCATAAAAGTAGTAGAATAAATTAGATTATTCTATAAAATCAAGTGGGCGATATGAAGACAAAAATCATTATTTATTGATTATGATGGCTTTTATTACATCACTTTTATCATTTAACTTTTTGAAGGCATCCTGTGATTCCAATATACTATATCTATGTGTTATAATTTTCTTAACATCAATTTCCATTTTTGTCATCATATGTAATGCTT
>JBIOXM010000214.1:0-13311 GCA_044869655.1 Nitrososphaeraceae archaeon
TATTTCTTATTTCTTGGTCTGGTTCTTAATCTATAACCACAACACGGACACCAAAAACCGCCCCATTTAATAAAAACTTGACAAACCTGACAACGTTTTTGTCCAGCTAGGTAACGACCAATATTTGATGGCTTTATTGCTTTATGACGCAAACATATTCCTTTGCAGACCATTTTTAGTCACTCCTAGTTTTACCAATCTAGAATTAGTTATGTTAAATAAAATAATATGAGATTGAGTTACATGAATTTGATTAAATAAAGTAAGATTCAATCTCGTTTAGTCTATCTAAGGAACCATCACTTTTAAGAAGATCAGAAAATTCCATACCATTTCTTATCTTTTGTAAAAACAAAATAACCTCTTCATTGTTTACGCCATGCTTAATATCATATTTTATTCTCATTTGAACTTTATGTATTCCACCATATCGTTTATACATTCTTCGTTCAAATTTAGTAGCATCTGGTGATAGTCCCTTTACATGTTTTATTATTGTTTTTTCCATGTTTTTTACATGCCATTCTCTCATAGGAAAACTATTTTGCATCAAAAAAATCAATGTACAATACAATAAAGCCGTATATAATATAACCTATTATTTTATGCATATTTAAATAAAAGTAATAATATTTATTACATAAAATAAGCATATGACCTAATTTTAGTCAACTGATAGTAGAATATGGATACAAAACTTACTATTAGAAATAAAAAAACTATTTTAGTAATACAAAATTAAAAATAAGATATACAAATTGTTGACGTTAAAGTGAAATTTACTATCAAATCTTTTCTTTAAAGTTAAATTAATTAATATTCTTAAGAGAAAATAATTTTAATATAGTAGAAGATTACAAGATTGAGTATTGAGTTAAAGAATTTGGGTTTTAGATGAATTGTTGAAAAAAGCAAATAGCTCAATATTGATAAACCATTAATTTTTTTAGAGCTGAAATCTTAATAGAATGGATTTCTAAATTATAATTTAATTGATTATTTAAAGATACTATAAAATAATATTTACAATTCAAGATGTCGTTTACAATTTTATTAATAAGACATAGCTTTTTTTTAACTAACTACATAATGTCAACGCCATGTCGATGAATTACATTAAAACTATTCCTAACTATTCTAATATCATGGTAGGTTAACAATAATTACATTATCTACGTAATTTAATATAATTTCACTAAAAGAAGAGATTAAAATAGATTTTTACTTATATAAGAAAAAAATTAGATTATTACTCTTCTTTTATAGCTGATTTTACTTTATCTGCAAGATCTTGTGGTATTTCTTTAAAACCATGTACATCATTTGCATGTTCTTTAATCTTTACCATTATGTCCTCTTCTGAATCACCAGTAGTAGTCCAATTACAATTTACGCCTACATCGGAGCATCCAAAACGTTTTGTCATTATTAAATAAATATGCTTAATCTATATAAAGAATTCTATCCTGGGTCTTCCTGGGCTGTAAAACCCAGGTTTAATGATGCAAAGAAAAAGAGCCTAAAAATTCCAGTTTATAATTTTATTTTTATCTAAACATGATATAAACTTAATAGGAAAAATTAAATCCTATTATTAAAAATTTTTGTTCTGTTGAATCTTCCAGTTTTTATTTCAGTTGTTGGAATCAGTTGGTAGAATTAGCTGGAAAAAATCTCCAAATTTTTGTCATCGGTAACCCAATATAATACTATAGAATTAGAATATATTAATAAAACGATTCAACAATTGACAATTGAATAACTCTAGAAATTCATTTTTACCTTTTTCTTACTGTTTATTGTATATGGTATATAAGTTTAGCACAAGTGCTATTATTTAGGAAATATTGTAATTCATCATTTCGTTTTTAGTCAAACCACTAGACTAAATTATTTTGTATTGCTATTTGAAAAAGTTGTTGTATTGCTAAAAGCAATTTTATTAGTTATAGCATATTTTTCCCAAATATCAGGAGATATGATATTGATAATATTTGTTATTCCTATAAAGATCATAAATCCAACTAATGCTATAAATCCCATTTTTGAATATTTTTTAATAATTTGTTCTTGTTTGTTATAGAAAATGCTAATACAAGAAATAGAAAAAATAATTACTACGATAACTGCTATTACTACAAAAATAGATCTATTGGGAAATTCATTTTCTGAAAACGATGAAATAGTAAGTAGAATTAAAATTCCTCCAATTATTGTTGAATTTACCATTAAAATATCTTTAGACTCCATTACCATTATTACCGCATTACCACAATTTTATGATCAATATACTTATTATAAATCTAGATTCCATTGTTATGGAAGTAGTAATTGATTAATACAACAATATAGATCTGAAATGAGTGTGAAAAAAAGTGTTGTAAATATCATTCTTAAAATGTTTATTGATATTGTAACTTACAACATTACATAAAATATAAATATGAATTTACTTTAAACATCTACAATTATCTTATAACGGATAAAAAATTTTTTTAAATATTATATAATTCTTTTTTTATGTAAAAATAAAATCAGAAAAAATTATGGTAATAGTTTAAGCGTTTCTTATTATTATTATCTTTCTATGATTTCTCTTTATTATATTCATTCTCTAAACTACTATCTGGGTCAGTTATCTTCTTTCCAACTGCTTTAGCACCTGCCTTTAGTTTATCAAAAGTGCTCTCAGTGCCTTCTTTGACATCATCTTTGACCTCACCATAAGAACTTGAATCACGGTAAGAACTAGAACTTGAATCAAAATTATCAGTCTGAGTAGTTGTATTTCCTTCATAGCTTGTATTTGTATTTTGAGATGAATCTCCAGATACTTTCGTCATACCTTTCTTTCTATATTGTTCTCTTGCCTCTTCTGAATCAGTTTCTGTCTGTCCACCTTCAGCAATCTGTTGATCATTTTGATCCCTTTTTACTGCAGTTGGTTCATGAGAAGTGATCTTCTCTGGTGACATTGGATCCTTTCCTTCATAATTTTCGTTATCTGATGAACTCATAATATTTAGTAAAAAATATAATATTTAACAATTGACTATCGTAATTTTGCTATTTGTTATAAATTATATAGATTGGATGATTATTGTCAAATATTTACTCTTTCTTTTATTATTCAACTGCTTCAACAATATTTTTTCTTATTGCTTTTCATTTCTTTATGATTCTACAGTTTTTATGATTAAATAGTCGAACATTGAGATTATTGTGAAATTCGATAGCATATACCATAGTACACACTAGCTAAAATGGAAAGTTGTCAGTATATTTTTAAAGTGTTTCTTGATAACCATATTAGCATATTTTTTGATCTTTCCAAAAGAAGGGATTGAAAAGGTATTAGAATATGAAAATTCAGTTCCTGATTCCTTTGACTACAAAATTAAAACAAATTTATTTTTATAAGAGAAATATTAGACTGATAATGAGATATAATCACAATATCATATTTATCCTATTAGATAAATTCTATCCAAGTTTTATAAACTATGTAACTATCCTTAGACAATGAGCAATGATAATAGAGGATTAGCCTCTGCAGATGAGAAAACAAGAAAAAGAGTAGCAAGTGAAGGTGGAAAAGCACCACATGACGAACGAGGATTAGAAGCAGCAGATGAAGAAACAAGAAAAAGAGTAGCAAGTGAAGGTGGAAAAGCATCTAGCGGTGGCGGCAGAAATAAACGAGACTAATAGCAAAAAAATAATTTTCCTAATTCTGGAAAATAATCCTTTTTTATTTTTAAACTACTTTTTTAAATATTATGAATGAATAATTGTTAGTTTTACAATTGAATGTTGAGTAAACAATACCTAATTACTACATATTCTTTACATTTAAAATCTAATGTATTATGTATTAAAGTTCATCTTTACTCTCTCCCTTATTGCAACAGCAAAAGCTCTTAACCTTACACAGTCACTTTCTCATTTTGTTTGTCAATTCTTGTGCATGTTTTTATACTAAATAAGACTTATATTTTACAATCTGTTTGTAATATCTTTACAATTTGCAAAAGTTGAGGTATTGTTATTGGCTTGTTACTAATTAACTATCTGGGTTACATTCAATTTCAGAATAAGTATTAATCATTAATATTACTTTTATATTGGTTTCTAACAGTATAGTAACTAATCGTAACTAACTGACTCATTACCATTTATTTGTGGCATTCTAAAGTCAGAAATAATTAAAGAATATCTACTAGAATCTTTTAGAATATGATTTAATGCTAGAGTTGATTAGTAAAAATACTAATATAATATCTTTCATTTCTAAAGCTTCAAATAAATCCACAATATCAAGCTCATCGTCGTCAACAATGGCAATATATTCGACATTTCAATAATTAGAGTTCTATGAAAACATCGTCAAATTTTTAATTTAATAATATCAGTTATAAGAGATTTATAACTATTGTAATTGTAATAGCTTATTAAATGAAGGTTTACACATCATTTACTATTTTTAATGATGTAAAACTTTTCCAAATAAACCTTTAAATTTGAATAATTTTATTTATACTGAGTGTATTTATTTTTGATTAAAATAGTATGAATCAAATATTAATTGGTTGCTCAGGATGGAGTTATGCAGACCTTCCAGAAAAAGGTGGTTGGACCAAAGTCTTTTATCCTAATGTTCAAACAAAACGTCTTTCGTATTATTCTCAATTTTTTAATACAGTAGAAATGGATTCTTCCTTCTATGAAAAATTTTACAAATATATGACTAAACAGACTTTTATTGGAATGGATAAAGTTACACCTAACCATTTTGAATTTTCTATAAAAGTTCCGGAAACTGTTACTCATATTAAAAGATTAGATGTTAATAAAGGGGCCATATCATCACTCGAGGAATTTCTTGATAAAATTTCACCACTGCAAATAGCAAAAAAATTAGGTGCTATACTTATACAATTACCTCCTAGTTTTACTGTAACTGATTTTAAAAATACTGAGAATTTTCTTGAGAGATTATCTCCAGACTATCATTATGCATTAGAATTTAGGCATCCGTCTTGGAATACAGAAGGTCCATGGGAAATGTTAAAGCATTATAATATTTCAGCAGTCATGACAGATTCTCCGCTATTAGACAATCTCCAGTTTCTTTCTGAAATTACAATTACCTCAAAAAACCATTCATTTATCAGATTTCATGGAAGAAATACAAAACACAGATACAATTACCTTTATTCGAAAGAAGAATTGATCCCATGGGTTGATAAAGTAAAAGAAATAAATGCCAAAACAAATACTCTCAGGATTTACTTTAATAATCATTATGGTGGTAAAGCAATTATTAATGCATTGCAATTCAAAGAGATGTTAAAATTACCAGTTTCGAATAAAGAAAAGATTGCGTTAGACCAGGCAAAGAAATATTATTCAAAAACTACTTTGGATACTATAAAAGACCTATAAGATTTGTTATAAATTTAAAATAATAACAATAATTAAAATCATGTATTTATTTAGATATATAATAATGAAAGTTTGGATTATATGGAATGAAAAAGAAACCAATAATAAATCTATAGATAAAATATTTTCGACAGAAGAAAAAGCGTTAGAATATATTGAAAAAGTTAAAGGAGGTAATACTTCTGATAGATATATAGAAGAATTTGAATTAGATCAACTTTGAATTCAAGGTTTTATATTAATCAAGTTTCATACTAAAGAAGTGGTATGATTCTAATTATATCATATCGTAATATTCCATAGCATTGTTAAAATACTGAAATCAGAGTCAAATTTAAAGAATCGACAGGAGGCATATCAAGCAAATGGCTGATCTTAAATCAATTACCAAATACAATGCTTGCTTATACTAAATTCAACAAATAATCAACATTTAATTACGAATTATATTAGAATGAATTTGCTCCTCTCGGTTATATTGAGCAGGCTGGTCAATACTCTTATCATCAATCGTGTAATAACGATCTTATGCTTGCAATATTGATTGCAATATTCATATTATACCTTTTTATATAAATTTTACAACATTTATTTTAATATTCTAATATCGTTTTATCAAGATTCAACATTATATCCTATATAATAGAAAGTCGAATTACCTTCTAACCCTCCGGCAGTAATTTATAAACTTATTTCTGTAAATTAAATTATTTATAACAAAAAATTAACTATAAAGTCATGATGTAATAATTGGAAATTAGTGTAAGAAATAATATTATAACCTAAATCTCTAAAAGGGAAACGAGTTGGTAGAAATATGGACTATAATAGTTTTTGTAATAAGCTTAGTAATATCTACAGTAATAATTTATTTTATTACAAAAATATTTGGAGAACGGGAGGGAATAAAGTATGCTTTTTTAGCAGCTATTTCTGGATCGATAATCTACGGTATACTTAATAATCTTTTTGGAATTAATATTATAACTAGTATTATTGGAGGAGCGCTTTGGATTTTTGTATTAAAAATAATATACAGGATGAAATGGCTTAAAACATTATTAATTGCATTTATTATTTGGGTTATCACTAATTTGATAGGATTTTTAATTCCAACTTTACCTGGACCATTGTAATAAAAATAAATTTATTTGATAGTCAATTCAATTAAATCAAAATATTATTTCTAAAATTTGATATCTATCGATCCATTATAATAATATGCTTATTAACGATATTCAATCATGTAAAAGCATATATTATATTATTTTTTTAACAATATTAAAAAAAGAGATAAATATTATAAAAAATTTATATTACTTATACAAAATAACTTATAATATATGCCTATATTTATAATCTCGTATCTATAAATAATGTTTACCATTTAATAACCATAAAGTAAATGTAATGGTCTATTATGAAGCTTTATCTTTTTGTAATTAGTCTAATAATTTCTCTCTCATTAGCTATGAATTATGTATATGCAGAAAATATCAATAATAATATTGTTAATAAGTCAATTACAAATAAAACACTATCTTACAGAATGGAACCATTTCTATTAATAAACGGAACTGATTACAAAGATATATCTCACAACAATACATTATCTCTTCAGAATTTTACTATTTCATCATGGGTTAAAACTAATCAATCTATATTATCAGAGCCCGCTCATGTCATAAATAAAGGAGGATTCAATACTGATGAAAAAGGCGCAAATATGAATTATGGTATTTGGTTCTCAACTAATGGAACCATCCAAGGAGGGTTTGAAACTGAATCTGGTGAAGATTTTGAAGTTAATTCTAAGAAACAATATAATGATGGCAATTGGCATTTCGTTTTGTTATCGTATAACGGAACTTTATTAAGAATAGAAATCGATGGAAATGAAATGTCTTATAAACATACTGAAAGAGCAATACCTGATTCTACTGGTGATCAGCCTTTAAGAATTGGAGCAAATTCCTTAGATGAGGATAAATTTTTTACTGGTTATATTGATGAAGTGAGAATTTGGGATAGAGGATTAACAAATAATGAAATAAAAGATATCTATGAAGACAAAACAAACAGAATATATGCTAAAGATGGCCTCGTATTATATCATAATTTTGGAATCAATACAAATGAATCATTATTAAAAGAAACTACTGAAAACCCTAAGCAGATTTTAAAATTAAAATACCAAAAAAATTTAAATTTATTAAATAATACTAATTTTACCAAAAATTCTTTATCCTCCTATAACAATACAATTAATAAAGAAAATACAAGCAAGATACTATCTACTATAGCAAATAACAAAACAAAAAATAATAATACAATAAATGCTTCAATAGAACAATCTACCAATAATAACAATAACAATAACAATAATAATAATAATAATTTTGTATTTGTTGTAACTGGAGATTGGGATTGTAACAAAAACACAGAGAATACAGTTAACAATATTAAAAGTAAAACTCCAGATTTAGTTGTATCTACAGGAGATATGTCATATGGTGATAGTGGTGATTGTTTTTATAATGTTGTAAACCCTATAATCTCTAAACTAAAGATTTCACTAGGAAACCATGATACACCTGAAGATGGTAGTGCATCATTACAAAATGAATATGAATCCTATTTTAAATTAAAAAAACCTTTTTACTCATTTGATTACAAAAACACACATTTTATAATGATGGATTCTGCTCACGAACCAAGTATTGGATTATCTGATCAACAATATCAATTTGTTAAACAGGATTTGGAAAAAACATCAAATAACTCTAATATTAATTGGATTATTGTAACTTTACATGAACCATTCTATACTAATCCAGGAAAACATCCTCCAGATCAAGGATTAGCAAAGGTATATCATCCACTATTTGACAAATACGGTGTTGATCTAGTATTAGCAGGACATAACCATTGGTATGAAAGAACTCTTCCTTTAAAATTTAATGTTAATGCTCCTTCTTCTCCTATTGTAGATCCTGAAGATGAAACTGAGGATGAGGGGGAAAGAATATCTAATAATGATCAAGTTGTTAATTTTGAAACCCTTGATGATACTACTACCATCAATAATTTTGATGATTCAGACAATCCAACATTTATAACAATCGGTACAGCAGGAAGAAAACAACATGATCAAAACGGACGTTTACCTTACATTACTAGTGTATGGGACAAGGGATTTGGTTTTCTAAAAATTGATGTAACTAAAAAAACATTGTTTGGTGAATTCTATGCTAATGAAGTTGCTGATAATACAGGAAAAAAAGTAATAGAACCAATTTATCTCGTCAGAGATAAATTTGCAATCTCAAAAAAGTAGAATAAGTAAAAATCTATTTTTTATTTCACTATTTCAACTTCTTCTTTAGATAAATTATTTAGATAGATCAAAAAAATCACATTCTTATCGTCAATTGTTATAGTTCATCAGAATATTGAAAATCTGAAGACCAACAGTCAAATTCAGAGTTAACGGTTCCAACAATAATAATATGTAATATAATAGAAAGTTTATTGATTTTTAAGGAATAAAATACTTGTACTGTTACTTTAAACTAATAAAATGAGAGTTTTAATGACTATACAATTGCTAAGAATTTGAACCTATACTTTAAGATTCTTAATGATATGCATAATGATTTTGTCAGGATTCAAATTTATAAAAAGTTGGAGTTATTTATAAAATAATTAATTAACTTAATAGTCATTTATCATTATCAAATTTCTATTCCAAAGGTAAAAATTTTTATCTAAAGAATATTGTATATTAAATTCAGAGAATGAGTAAAAATGTATTTATTTTAATTTTGCTTTTAATTATCGTGTTTAAAGCATTAACATTTTCATATCTAATTTCACTATTTTTCAGATAATATATGAAGAAAATTTACCGAATACTATAACATAATAATTATTAAAAATTATTAAATAATATAATCAAGTAATACGATCAAATATGTCTAAAGACAATAAAAACACTAAAGGTAAGAAAAAAAGTAGTAGTACAAGCAAAAGAGGATTAGCCTCTGCAACTAAAGAGACCAAAGAAAAAGTAGCCCGTAAAGGCGGAAAAGCATCTCAAAGTAGTGGAAAAAGTAAAAAATAATATAGATAGAAGAATTTATCTTCTATTGAATTTTTTTGATGCTAGTAAAATTTTTTAATATTTCTATTCGTTCACAATTGTAGTAGTTGAGGTAACATAGACTATATAACTAAGAGTTATGACACGATTGAAATGACTGTATAGTAACTCAATTGAACTATAATCATTCTATCTAAGAGTTTGAGATAAGTCAAGGCTGCTAGCTGCTATCGTATTCATTAATACATCATGATGATGGTAATTTTTTTTCTATAGGTTACTTTCAACAATAACTAATATAGATTAATATTTATATTAAATAAACATCTTTAATTTCTCGGGTTGTTAAATAATCTTGTCCTTAATTATATCGATCAATTATAATATTCATATTCTTCATATTCTTGGATTTATTCTGTTTTCAGAAGAATAAGATTTTAGAGGAAGAAGTAGATCTATTAGATTCGGGCTAGAGCAGAAGAATGAAGCAATATTGATGGTGACAGATGATTAATATAAATATAAAATTAGAAATGCACTACTAAATAATTGAACAATTCTCACAGATAGTTGTGATAAAATATGTATTAAATAACGAAAGCCAAGTTAACTAATATCATGATGCTTCAATTATTGTATAATTAAACAAAACTTTATTGTAACACTTCTTACTAGAAGTTATTGTTTTTTCACTTCTGATCTGTTTGTATTGACTGAACAAATATATCTAATCCAACAAATAAAGAACTAATAACTTTAGTAAACAATCTTTCAAATTTTAATTAAGTGAAAATACTTGCTTGCTGTCATAACAAAACTTATATGATATCGATAAGCCTCAAGGAATAAATTTCTTGAAAATAAAAATCAGCTTAGAGAATAAAAGTAAAAAAAAGGGTCTACAGAAAGATCTGATATAGTTAATGTTTCTAATTAAAAAGAGATTTAATACATAATCAATTTTATTTTATTGATAAATAGGAAGGAAGGAAGGAAGGAATAATAATGGAAAAAGGCGACTTCTCTAGAAAGAGAAAAGAGATTGGCATTATTTCAGTGGCCGCAATAATTATTTCTTCCTTTATCTTATTTTTTTATCAACAAAATATAACAGAACAAAATGTTAAGGATAGTATATTTAATCAGTATAAAAACCGTCAGATAGAATCTACTCAAATTATTTCCGAACGTATTGAATCTGATCTAAAGTTGATTATGTCACTCCTTCAGGGAATCGCAGACTCTGTTCCTCTACAACAAGGTGAGCTATATGGAGATAGAATTCAAAAGCTTATGAAAGAAAAATTTGATCAAATTAATGATATTACCAAAGTTGATGGGTTGTTTATTGTTGATGAAAATAATATAATTACAACTCATATAGTATCTGAGGGGAAAAGAAGTTTTGTTAATATAGATATTTCATTTAGAGATTATATACAAGAGACAAGAAACACTCTAAAGCCAGTTTTTTCTGATGGATTTAAGGGAATTGATAATATATTTAGTATTGCATTAACTGTTCCAATAGTAAATAGTGATAGTGAAAAATATATAGGAATAATTGGGATACAAATACCTACCGAGCCTTTTTTTGCACATTCTGGAAATATTAATAATGTTAATTCACAGTTTTTAGTAGCGTATGATAGTAAAAAAAATTATATCGCTACTCCTAGGACCCAATTCATTGGAAAGAATTTTTTTGATACTGATGTGCAAAAATTTTTCAATGTGACAGATATTCAAAATAATTATTATCGTAAAATCTTTTCTGGTGAATTATTAGGAGGATCTGCTGTATATAATTTTGGAAGTGGTGAGCGACTAAATACAGGATATCCAATTTTCTTGCAAGAAAAACCTAAATATTTTATATTCGTCATAACACCTACTACACAAATATATTCCCAAATCGATAATATTCTTCATACGGAAAGAGTAAAAGGTTTTTCATTGATTTTTGGTCTTTCATTTGCAGTTCTGATTTTAATCCTATTTCTTATAAAGTGGAACAATACCTTAAATATTGAAGTAAGAAAAAGAACAAAAGAATTACAAGATTCAAATAGACAACTTTCCTTAACAAATCAGGAAATTGCACAGGCCAATGAAGAATTAAAAGTTCATGATAAAATGCAAAAGGAATTCATTAATATAGCAAGCCATGAGATAAAGACACCGCTTCAAGCTATTATTTCAGCTTCACAACTCTTACAAATGTATCCAGAAAGACAAAAGAAATTCGCCTCAGCGATACAAAGAAATGCTCTTAGGCTCCAAAGACTTTCTAATGATATATTAGATGTTGCTAAAATCGAAAGCCGATCATTAAAATTAAAAAAGGAATTAATAGATCTAAATGTATTAATATCGAATATTGTAGAGGATTATAAGACTATTATTGCAAAAGATAATCAAAATATCAAATTATATTTTAAACCATCAAATTATACTGCTTTATTCGTAAAAGCTGATAAAGAAAGAATTGCTGGAGTAATCTCAAACCTTCTAAGTAATGCTATTAAATTTACCAAAGAAGGGGAAATATTTGTTTCTACTGAGAAAGTAGATAATAAGAGTAGTAGCCAGTATGCATTAGTGACTGTAAAAGATACAGGAGTAGGCATAGATCCTGAAATATTACCTAAAATATTTTCAAAGTTTATTACAAAATCTTTTGAAGGATTAGGACTAGGAATGTATATTGCTAAAAATATTGTAGAAGCTCATGAGGGGAAAATATGGACTGAGAATAATAATAATAAGAATAAGAATGGTAATCGTGGAGCTATATTTTATTTTACTTTACCACTAAGCAAAGTAGTAGAAACATCAAATAACAATATAGATAAATAAAATAATTTATTAAATAATTATAGAATAAGCGAAATTAAGGAATTCAAAAATCAATAATTGGTGCAAAACCTATTCAAAAACCTCATCCTAAAATTTTGCTAGGAGGATTTTCACCAAAGACGTTTGAGCGTATGACCAAATATGGAGATGGATATTAGGAGTTTTATCAGGATCATTTGAATACTTTCATAATTCTATTAAAATGTTTAATAATGCTATTGAAAAAAGTTGAGGAGGAGGAGGAAGAAGAAGAACGAGAAAGATTTTGATCTAACTATTCTAACTTATCAGAATCTTTTTATACGCAGCCCTGAACCTGAAACTGATCGTCCTAGTCATCGTCTGCCTCCTATGACAGTAAAACAATAGATGAAATTGGTTATGATTTGTCTAAACTCAAAAGTTCTGGAGTAGACAGGGTAATTCTTGCCGTTAATGCAGAAAAGGATTATGATGTAAACGAAACTATTGAATTTGTTAAAGAACTAAGAAAGTTCTACCTCTAGTTATACAATACGATTTTTCATCAATGATAGAAATTATTAATAGATTTTAAATTCTATAAGTAACAAGACTTTTTAACATATTTGTCACTATAAAATATTAAATACTATTAGCAAATAAAAGTTATTTACAAAAGTATAAAAATTGCTAACTAATGTAATGCCTGAGCTTTATTTTTAATTTTTTAGATTATTAGAATTTATAAACAGATTATCAATAATAACAACAGTTACTAATATGTCAAACTTAAAAGATGAAAATAAAAAACAAAGTGACACCATAAAAGATGAAACAAAGAACTTTTTAGACCAACAAAAACAACAAATGGCAAATACTACATCAAATATTTCAAACACAACAAATAGGGTCAATGACAATTTCAATGAATATCAAAAAACAAA
>JBIOXM010000215.1:0-3748 GCA_044869655.1 Nitrososphaeraceae archaeon
CTGTTTATAGAATAAGCCTATTCTACAATTATTGTATATTTAACATCTTGAGCGAAATTAGGAGCTAAACAATCAGCTCCAGGACAAATTAAACTGGCTTTAAATTCGATAGTATGTTTACCTTTTGTGACTGGTTTAGTTATTATATAATATCCATCAGCTACAACCTTTGATTTGCCTTCTGACGCTCCAAAAATTGCATTTTTAGGGAAATACACTTCAAAATCAGTAGTATATGTTCTATATTTCTTAAGATCATCAAACAGGTATTCTTTATTGTTAATTTTAAGGTATAGACTTGTTACACTGTCTTGATCTTTTTTTGCAATCTTGTGTAATTCTTCTATAGACACGTTTGGAACTTCTTTATCAGAAACTTCGACTGTCATTAAAGGAATGAGAAGTCCTTTGCCAAGTGGAACTTTACAAGTTCTTTCAAATTTGCCTCCTCCCCCATCACTCAAGTAAAAAACTGGAAAAGTAGAGTTTAACTGATTATAGCCACATTTTTCTCCTGTTTTATCGTTCACAGGACTAACATCTACTGGTATTGAAATTATCCATTGCCAATATTTCTTTATATGATCTTCATAAGATAAATCATATGGTTTAGTATGAGGTTCAAATATCTCTAAAGTAGTAGAAGGGATTTCACCAAAAGACAATGAAAACGTATTATAAGTTATAGTGAATAAAACTAAAGAAATTGCAAAAAGACCAATTGCACGTTCCAATTTATTGAATAAAATAGAAGAGTTATACAAAAGGATTATGTTTGGCATTTAACAAATAAATACAATAATTGAAAAGGAAATATGGAACTTTTAAACATTTACATCTTGTAGCATTATTTATTCCTATATTTCTTGCCATTATTATTGATACCACTTTCATCAAAACCTATGATCTGGTGAATAAATTTTTGCTTACTATTCAAAATAAAATAATATTGTTTTCTTTGATTAGTTCTATAATTTTGATCTTCCAGTATTTTATATTCAGATATTTAAATAGAATACTTACTATTCAATTAACAAAAACACAAAATTCGTCTTTATACTCTAAGATTTCAATTTTTTCGATTTTAATGTTGGGATTTTTATTCAGCTTGTTAATTTACCAACAGTTATTTAATAGCTATTATAATACATCAATAATAATTTTAATTATTATCTTAACATACGGAGTTGCATCATTTTTTATTTTAAAATTATCCATATCCTTTTTTTCTTGGTACAAGTCAACATCTAATATCATTATTTTTTTATATTTTGTTTCAATGTCTTTAATAGTATTTAACTTGATAATGACAGCTTCTATTACAACTGTTAAGGTAAATGAAAGACCAAATGAAATACGGGAATTTGTGGGGGGAAGTATGGATATATCGGTCGGACGGTATCTGTTACTAGACACAATTTACAAGATTTCTTCAATCATGTCTTTTGGAAGCTTATGGATAACAACAGTAATTCTCTTAAATCGTTATAAAAACAATTTACTACATACTTTGATCTACGTAACAATTATATCTTTACCATTAATTTTTTATTTAATTAGTTCTTTTTATGAACTTATTTTTGGAAAATTACTTGTATCATTTTTAATGACTGATCCAATTACTATTTCTATTATACTGACAATATTCTTGACACTAAGTAAACCAATTGGGGGGTTAACCTTTGGATTAGCTTTTTGGCAAGCAGCTAAAACTATAGGTTACGAAAAAACTATAAAAACTTACATGATTATTTCAGGATGGGGTATCCTCTTATTATTTGGCACAAATCAAGCAGTTTCACAAGTATTAGCTCCTTATCCTCCTTTTGGAATTGCAACGATAACTGTCCTAATTTCTGCTTCATATATGATTCTTATAGGAATTTATAATTCCGCAAGACTTGTTTCAGTTAATACACAATTACGAAAAGCTATACGCAAACATACCTTAGAATCCAACCTTTTAGAATCTATAGGACAGGCAGAGATGGAGACTGAGATTCGTAGAACTGTAAATAGTATTGTTCATGATAATGACATTGAAAAAACATCAACAGGTACAAATTTGGAATTTGATAAAGAAGAATTAAGAAAATATATTGATGAGGTAATAACTGAGATTAAAAAAAGGAGCTAAGTAATTATAACAATAGATTCATTATCTGCGATAACAATGATAAGTTTTTACTCCTTTTGTTTTAAAATAAAAACATAAATTATAAGTCAAATTATTTTGAAATTTTAAAGTTATAATAATATGTCTGTGGAGAGTAGTGCCCTCCATGTAGTAGGGTTCTATTACTAGTATTTAGCTTTTTTTATTAGGATTCCATTTTAAAATTACGTATATATACTCAAGAGAATAACAAAAACTCTCATTGTTTTTTATAAATTTTTTTTATTATTGGTGATATCTTTAATTATAACTTTTTTTCTGTTTTTTCATTTGTATTCGCAAGGCAATAATACATTTGTATTCTCTATATTAGATTTTATCATAAATGAGGTACAGTTATTATCGTTATTAAAAAATACAGATAACTATGATTTGCTGCAAAATATAAATGCAGAAACTGTTATTAAAAATCTTAATTCTAAGAAACAAATTATTTTAATAAATAATAATAATTATGATGCCGATGAATACATTAGCATTGGTGCATGGGTTCCTTTAAACAATAGTCTTATTCTTCAACAATTGAAAGGAGAAGCTCAAAAAATGCAATCAAAACTCTTCTTAATCAAGGACTTTCATGAATATTATTTTGCTGTGAAAATCATTTAGATAACACATTAAGAAATATAAAAAAAGTTTTCGCTTCTATTAGTTTTAATTATCTATTGTAAAAATGGATATAAATGAGAAATAAACTTTCGAAAGAAATTAAAATTCACCTAACTCTATTTTTGAAAAAATAAACCTAGTTTTATATATCATTGTCCTAATAAATTATATCGGAATTAAAAAATAATAATTTGTTGTTAATAAATTATTTGAAGTCTCAATTTATTATGTATAATGTAAATTGATCAAATAATTTAAAACAGTATTATAAGAAACTTTCAGAAAATTCGATTTGTTTATTCTATGTGAGATTTTTTTCATAAATCATATAAATAATCTCCTACTATATCATTCAAATGAAATATCAAAATATTATTATCTACTTGGTAATTCCACTTGCTCTCTTATCTATTCAGTCATTATTAGAACACGTACAAGCTCAGACTAATTCATCCAACCAAATAGCACTACAACACCAACAAAATCAAAACATGACTGTCATCGCTCAGGCATTAATGAAAGTAGATACCCTTGAATTAAAGGATACTTTGTTGAAAGCAAACTTAGCAGTAATTGATGGAAATCTCACAGAAGCACTAACAAGTCTTAGAGATGTTGAATCACAATTATTAGAAATAAAACCTTTGCCTACAAACTTTCTAAGTGTTTTACATAAAGCTCTCAAAGCCATAGATAGTTCAGACATTGATAAATCATTAGATATTCTTACTAGAATTCACGTTACTATATTAAAAGCAGAAAACCAAATATTCAAAGCTGCTGTGGCAGATCCTCAAGTGATGCAACAATTTGATACTATGACAAAACCAAATATCAATGAAGAAGGAGAAGAAGATTATGCAAAAGATAGTATACAACAATTTATTAATAATGAGGAACCAAACGCAAATGAAGAAGATTATACAGAAATAGAAGATTCATAAATTTTTATCCATTCTTAAA
>JBIOXM010000216.1:0-3414 GCA_044869655.1 Nitrososphaeraceae archaeon
TTTATTGTTGGCACAATAATTGGCAATTATTCAGAAAAGTTTTTTCAGAGACACAATAGGGCGCCTGATAATGATGAATTAATGGATATATATTTTACTATGTCACTACGCTCTGCTAAAATAAGAAAGGCTATAATAAATGAATTACTTTGAATTTTGATCGCGATTAATGTTTAATATCATTAGATTTTTAACTATCACTGAGTTTTTTATACTATGGGTAATAACCCTGAATTTGGATTGGCTGTTATGAATCGCGTAATAAAAAAGGCAGGAGCTGAAAGAGTAAGTGATGAAGCATCTGATACTTTAAGAACAATTCTAGAGGAAATTGCCAACAATATATCAAAGACTGCAATAGACCTTGCAAATCATGCAGGAAGAAAAACAATAAAATCTGATGATATTTTATTGGCCTACAAGAATAGCTATAAGAAATAAAGAAACTTATCTAGATCATTTAAGCGAATTTGAATAGTCAAATATACATAATCCATTATTAATGAAGATGAAATAGAAAATAACTCAAATTTATATGTCTCATTTCAATTACTAATTTGTGAGGTGGGGTGGCAGAGCGGCTATGCGTTCGCCTGCAGAAATTGTTGATAGCGAATATATAGGGGTTCGAATCCCTTCCCCACCTTCGGATTCATTCTAAACAAATTGCTAGAAGAACCTTAATGTTTTACTTTGTATAAGTTTCCTTCAATGCCTGGCCATATGTTAGACGGGATTTTTTTCTAAGGTAAGGAATTAACCTATAATGTAGTGAATATATATGCTCTTCCTTAATTAAAATTCCTTTTACTACTAATGATATCAATCCACCTGAAAGTTTGGACGAAGGGATATTGCTTTCTTTTGAAAATAAAATTCTTTTGGATTGATATTCATCTAGGGAAAAATATGGTCTATTGGTTTCAATTATCAATGGCCAAACCACCATTTCCCATATCAATCGTCTATATTCAGTTGAATGAGCATGTTTTCCTTTTGGATGAGAATCTTGGCCATTATTGGAGGAGGTCATAGTTTATTTTTTATTATAACTTTAATGTTTGAGTGAGGTTTTATAATCTAATCCATTTCAATAATATATTTAGTGACATTAGGAGTCTAAAAGATATAGAGTTGTAGTGCTATTCAAATAGAGAAACTTTAGAAAGCAATATAACAGTATAATATTCCCAAATTAAATATGATTAAACTTCTTACCTTATTTTCGATTCTTCCTTCTGGCACCGTGATAAATGAAACAATTTTTTTTATTTATATTTTGATCCTGATAGGTTTAATCATCACTGCAATATGGTTGAGAAGGAAACGATCGAATGACATCTAACAAATCACATTGATAACAAGATGACTAGGAGACTGCCTTTTACCTATTTTTTTCGATATTGGATTAAAGTTTTTGCTATCCATTCAACATCTTCAATTGTTTTTGCTAATCTAGAAATCTTGATACAATCTCTAATATCTCGAGATTTTAATTTGTTCCAAACAACATTTGAAATTTCATTAGAAAGATCAAAAGGAATATCGTTTTTCACAAGAATTCCATTGGATACTTCTATAAATTTATCTCGATTATATGATTTTAGATGGAAAATAATAAATCTCGAAAGAAGTGGAGATAATAATTTTTCTTTGTTATTACATGTTGCAAAGATCCATGTTTTCAATTGTGTACTCCGAGTCTTTTGTGACTTTGTTTCAGTTAGTATTCCTGTCTCCATTATACTTAGTAACGATGTCTGGTCCTTATATGGCATATGTTCTATTTCATCTACTAATAAATATCGTGGACGATAATCAAATAAATAGTCAACCATTCCTGCTTTGGTGCTATGACTACCTAATGTAAAATAGGATCTTTCTAACTTTAAAAATTCTAGCATAAACAATGTCTTGGCTGAAGCAGGAGGACCTACTAATAAAATATGTACTGGTTTATCTGATATCAGTGACATTTTAAAAATTTTTTTCAAATCATCGTATCCTATTATACTTTCAAAAAGACTCAAATTTTCACACTTCTTATCATCAAAGTATTTATAAGTTTCTCCTTTAATTTTTAAGATTTCATTACCATTCATTATTATAAATAAAGATTATCTTCTCTATTTTTTATTTCTTTTTAATATCATTTCAGTAAGTTCTTAATTTTTAGATATTAATCTAGGAAAAGAAAAATATAGCTTACATGTTATTATATACATTGACTGATGTTTCAATCAATGAAGATGAAAAACATTTAGTTCTATTTGCGTTAAGCCAATTAGCTGAAATGATTGAAGAGGGTGATATTAGAGAAGAAGATTTTAAGGTAACTGATTATAATCCTGTTAATTTGTCATCTATATATGAGCTAAAAGATAGATTAGAAACAGAAATTATGTAGTTAATATTCTAACTTATTGTTTTTGCTTAATGATTATAAAAATTTTATTTAGCAAAATTCACAATTCTTCCCATTCACAGGAGTACTCAGGACTGGTCTCCCACAACTTTAAAAAAGACTTAAAATGTAAATCAAAGATTTCTTGATTCTTTCTTTTATATATTTGATAAATTTTTCGACTTTGTGAGTTAATTCCGAATAAATATGGTTCTACTAACAGAAGTCCACTATTATGAATATCTCTATCTCTAATTATTAAATTATGAGGTATTATTGTTTTATAAATTCTTATTTCAAAATTTGATAATTCTTTAGTAGATAAAGATACTATCTTCATATTACAAAGCTTGGAAAGACATGAAGTAAGACTTTCATAAATATTTGGAAAAACACTCAAATATTTTATATGGTTTAGCATTTCAGAATGGGGATCACAAAGCAAAATTTTTAATCTTATATTATTTTTTAATATACTTTTAAATACTTCAATATAATTAAAAGAAAAAATCTGGTCAAGACTAACACAAGCGATACATATTTCTTTTCTTGTATTTACTATTATGTCAAAAATTTTTATATTCTCTTTTGAATAAACATCAATCGTATCGTCTTTGTTTTCTTTTTTCAAAATTTCTTTTAATTTAGTCGCCATAAAAGGCGTTATTGATGAGGATATGTCACTACTCTTTTGAATTAAATTTTCAATTGTCAATAAAGAAAACCTACATGGAAGAAATAAAAATATTTATATTTTTAAAAGATTATTAATTATTTCTTTAAAAATCATGACAATCTAATCACTAATACATTTAAGAGTGTGTACTCTTTTTTTAAGTAAAAGTCAGACAAAATTAGCTAACTGCCTTTTTAATAACAATTGATATATATCAAAGTTGTCTGCTGTTCCTTCGAAATTAAAATTTCGTCTCAATTACAAGCCCATAAACTATGATGTTAAAACTGGTATGTTTGAAGTAAATTCAGAAAAATATTCAAGATATGAAGAA
>JBIOXM010000217.1:0-11952 GCA_044869655.1 Nitrososphaeraceae archaeon
GATAATTAAATAGATAATCTTAATATATTTTGTATTAATTTAATATTTTATTGAAATCAAGAAAAAATTTATTAACAGGTAAAATTAGAAATGAAATCTGCTAAAATTGTTAAAGTTAATCAACCTCTTCAAATAGAAGAAACTAAAACTCCAACCCCTAAAGGTTCTCAAGTGTTGGTAAAAGTTCAATCATCTGGAGTTTGCCATAGTGATATTCACTTATGGGAGGGAGGATATGAAGGACCTCAAGGACAATTTTTGAAGACTACTGATAGAGGAGTAAAATATCCTCTTACTCCAGGACATGAAATTGCTGGAGTAGTTGATAGCCTAGGCGAACAGACAGAAGGATTTGCAAAGAATGAGAAAGTCCTTGTGTACCCATGGATTGGGGAAGGACTCTGTCCTGCATGCAGAACAGGGGAAGAAAATCTTTGTGATAAACCAAGATCCTTAGGAATTTATAATGATGGAGGCTATGCTGAATATGTTTTAGTACCCAGTTACAAATATTTAATTAAGCTTGGAGATGAAATTGATACTAACACAAGTGCACCGTTATCATGTTCTGCACTTACAGCTTATGGTGCTGTAAAGAATGGTAATTTGACACCTACTGATAATGTAGTAATTGTTGGGACAGGAGGACTGGGATTGATGGCCATACAACTAGCAAAGGCAATAACAGGTTCAAGAATAATTGCTTTAGATAGAGATGATAATAAGCTTAAAGCAGCAAAAGAAAACGGAGCGGATGATATTATCAATTCGCAAAAGGAAGATGCTGCGAAAGCAGTAATGGAATTGACTGGTAGAATGGGGGCTGATGCAGTAATTGATTTTGTTAATGCTTCCTCAACAGTAGAAACTGATTTGAGTTTTCTTAGAAGAAGAGCGAAATTGGTATTAGTCGGACTTTTTGGTGGTGAATTAAAATTGAATCTAATTGCAATGCCCACTAGATCATACAAATTAATTGGATCTTATACTGGAAGTATGAATGATTTAATAGAACTTGTTTCATTGGCAAAGAGAGGCATAATAAAACCTATTATCTCGAATAAATTCAAACTTGATGAGGCCACAAAAGCATTGAAGATGTTAAGGGATGGTAAAATTCTTGGTAGAGGTGTAATAAATCCTTGACAAACTCTGCTGAATTAATAACCATAAATCCTACAACAGAGAAAATTATTAACAAATATACTATAATGACAAAAGAAACTGTAGGTGCCATTGTAGAGAAATCCCGAAATGCCTACAAAGAATGGGTGAAAGACTTGGACAAACGTATTGATTCTCTCTATCATGTGGCTCAAGAATTAAGAAAGAACAAAGAAAATCTTTCTAGAACAGCCACAAATGAAATGGGTAAAGCCATTAAAGAAGCAAGAGCTGAGATTGATAAATGTGTATGGGCTATTGAATATTTTGCAGATAACGGAAAGAACTTTATCCACGATGAATCTTTTAATACTGATGCAAGAAAGAGTATTATAAAATTCGAAGCATTAGGGGTTATAGCAAGCATAATGCCATGGAATTTTCCATATTGGCAGGCATTAAGATTTGCTGCTCCTTCATTGATAGCAGGAAATACAATTGTATTAAAACCAGCTAGTGCAACCATGCAATGTGGAATAGAAATTGAAAAAACCTTTGATAAAGCTGGATTATCTGAAGGAATCTTTAAGACAGTAATAGGAGATTCTAGTGTTGCAGAAATACTTGTAGATTCAGACGTAAATGCTGTTACATTTACTGGAAGTGTTCCTGTCGGAGCCAAAGTTGCACAGAGAGCAACCTCCCAACTAAAGAAGACTGTACTTGAATTAGGAGGTAGTGATCCTTTTATTGTATGTGCAGATGCAGATATAGAGAAAGCATCAACAGGAGCAGTAAAAGGACGTTTTATTAATTGTGGTCAAAGTTGTATAGCAAGCAAAAGATTTATTGTAGTAAAAAATATTGCAAATGAGTTTATTGAAAAGTTTATCCAAAAAACAGAGAAACTTAAAGTTGGAGATCCTTCTTCTGATGATACGGATTTAGGGCCACTTGTAAATGCAAAGGCATTAAAGACTATAGAATCGCAAGTTAATGATTCTATTAAAGAAGGTGCTGAAATACTTACAGGTGGGGAACAAATAGGGGGAAATAAAGGCTATTTCTATAAGCCGACTATTCTTGGCAATATTACTCCAAATATGCGCATAGTAAATGAGGAAGTATTTGGACCGGTTGCTCCTACTCTTATAGCTGAAAATGAAAAGGAAGCTATAAAACTTGCAAATGACTCTGAATTCGGTCTTGGAGCTAGTATTTGGACACAGGACCTTGAAAATGCAGAAGTATTATCTAGTATCATAAAATCGGGTATAGTATCTGTTAATAATGTAGTAGTTTCAGATCCTAGGGTTCCATTTGGCGGTATTAAAAAAAGCGGATTTGGAAGAGAACTATCAAGATATGGCATGCTAGAATTTGTAAATATTAAATCAATTAGACTTTATGACCAGTTAATACATGAGCACTATGTTGAATGATTAATTTATAAAGATTCTATTACTGGATATACTATATACATTATTTTTTAATAAATAACTAAATAATGGTATTAGGATTCAGCTTTAGAGTTGTTTTAGTGCTATAATTATATAATAATTATAAGAAATTAAAACTATCTGAAAATAGAATACAAATTTAATATATGACTTCAAGATAGAGACCAAAATAATAGTAATAGCGATCAAGCAATACAAAGAAATGAAAATAAATTAATAATTTAAAATTAATAATGGTTTATTATGCACTTCCTCAAGGTCAATGAAAGATATCTATAGAATATTTGTCAATTTTGTCAAACATGAAGTAAAACTGAAAGAGTAATAATAATAATAATTTTATTTAACTAATTAATTAATCATACTCGAAAGGCTATAATTAACACATATTATAAAGATAATAGTTTTTAATTATGTTCACTACTTAATCATTATGAGATATGAAGATAATTCTCTTGATATTTCTATTGAGAATGTTTCAGAAGAATTAGATGAACATTTTAAGAATTTTGGAAAATATGCTAGTGATGTAGATTATAATCTATACGGGTATTGCAATTTTTGTAATTCGCGAATAGATGAATTTGGTTACTGTGCCTGTATAGGTGGAACACCAGACTGATCTTTAACAATATTTCTCTTGATTAAAAATCTTTTTTCTAAATAAGAATAAAAAACCTTTCAAAAGTTAAATATTATTTAATAAGATAATATCTCATGAATCTGGAGTTTCTTTTGAAAATTAGTTGCTTTTTTGCTATTGTATCATTTATTATAATTATTGGAAACACAGAAAAATTAAGTATTAATATTGCGTACGGACAAGAGTATACTTTCTCTAAAACATGGGGATCTGCAGGGACTGAAGATGGTCAATTTATATTTCCTCATAGCCTTGCTATTGATATATATGGAAATATTTATGTTACAGATACTGGAAATAATAGAGTTCAAAAATTTAATTCGGTTGGATCTTTTCTCACAAAATGGGGAGAAGAAGGGTTTGCTGATGGTCAATTTAGGCAATTACACGACATAGCTGTTCATCCTAATGGTAAATTCATTTATACAATAGAACTTGATAATCATCGTGTACAAAAGTTTTTTCCCAATGGTACATTTATCTCAAAATTTGGATATGAAAAAACAGGTGGAGATGCAGAAAAAAGAAGTCCACACCAACTTTATGTAGATTTTTCTGGGAATATATATCTTAGTGATAGAAGAAATTCTGAAATCTTAAAATTTAAGGATAATGGTGAGTTTATAAAAAAATGGGGAATTGAAGGTAAACAAAGTGGTGGCGAGTTTATAAAACCACATGGAATTGTTGTAGATTCCAAAAATAAGGTATATGTAACAGACATGGGAAATTCACGAATTCAAAAATTTGATAGCGATGGTAACTTTATAACAATGTGGGGTTCCAAAGGAATAGGAGAAAGCAAATTTTCCTATAGTATACCAGGTATAGGAATAGATAGTTTTGAAAAAATATATGTTGTTGATAGAGGTGAATCCATAATTCAAAAATTTGATAGCGATGGTAACTTTATAACAATGTGGGGTTCCAAAGGTTCAAAGGAAGGCGAAATGGATAAACCAGAAGATATAGCAATCAATCCTAAAAATAATAACGTATATGTAACAGATACAAAGAATTCAAGAATTATTGAATTTACTTTAAAAAGGTAATTTAATCCATTTAGATACTAATAGAAATTAAATAATTATTTATTTGAGAAATTGAAGTAAGATTCATTATGATGTGACCTAATAAATAACATTATTTTTAACAGTTTAATTTGAGTAATTCTTCATTATCTAAACCACTGTTTCCAAAATGAAGTGAAATGATCAGGAGCAAAATCCACGAAATAATCTGGCGGCTTGTCCAGAAATGTATCATTAACTCGAATCATGGACGAAACTAAGTAATTAAAATGTGAAGGATTACCAATGAAAATAGGATCAATAAACACTTGTACCTTGTTTGAAGGCATATTTGAAATTTTGGATAAAGGTAGAGTATAAATATCGTTAGTATTATTGAAAATTGCTAAATACCAGCCTGATTTATTATTTCCAAAGTTAGAATTTACTCCAAAATTTGGAATAATTAGTGTATATAATTGAAATTCTTCTTTGTCAACAGTAGAAGAAGAAGAAGCAGCATTATCATTTGTGATAGGAATGTAAATTAACCATAGATATACGGTCTCATAATTTTTATTTGTGTTAGGATCTCCAGCTAATTCCATAGTAAATAAAATTTTATTACCCTTGATTTTATTTACTTCAGCAGAAAGAATATCATGATAATTTTGTACTTCAGGAACTATGATTGTTTTATAAAGAGCAACAAGTTTTGTATCATCCTTTGCATCTTTAATTTTACTATTAATGCTATCTTGTTCCCGAAATATTGGTACAAAGGCCTCACTGTTTTTGAAAGAAATGTTAATTATTGGAAGCGAAAATGATGTTATCAAAATAGCCAATACAATGATGACGACAATACGAATTTGTTGCATATTAATTAAATTAAATCTTAATTTAATACTTAACTTTAGCGTTTAATTAATAGATTCATAATATATGACCTTGATGTGATAAACTATTTATATTTTGATACTATAGATTAAAGTTATTTAATTAGGTTAAGTAAAATCTCATAAAATATTTTGCAAATTTGTATGGATTTTTAATAAATAATTAAAAGTTTAATTAAAATTTTAGGAATCAATCACTTGCAAGATTTGCGTACACATATCATATTGGCTATTACAATAATTAACTAGTATCAATTATTAAATAACTTAAAATACAAAACAAAGTATGGGTCCTAGAATCAATTGGAATGAGGTTGTTAAAAAAGAAGCAAAAGGTAAAAACGATGAAGATTTGGGTGAAGTTCAAGAGGTTAAAGATAATTATGTATTAGTACAAAGAGGAATAATTAAGAAAGAAATATTTTATATTCCAAAAGATCAAGCAGAAAGTTATGATGGTAGTATATTAAAATTCAAGTTTTCTGAACAAGAATTGGGTAATTATCAAGATGAACTATCTTGTCAAGAGACTGATAGTAATACTACCAAAATGAAACAAGAAATAACAGTTCAAGATGCAGATTTTAAGAACAAAACAAAAGCAGTAAAAAATAGAAAAAAGATAAGTAGTAGGTCACGTATTCCATTAGAAGATAAAAAGAAGATAATAAGTTAGACATATCTGAAATATCCAAAGAAAATCATTTGAAATTAAGAAAAAGCCCAGTTAAAGAAATTAAAAAAATAGAAACTAACTAGTACAATAACGATAAAACTTGAGAAACCTCCAATTGCCAAAACATAGATATAGAATCCTGTACAATCGACAGAAGATATAACAATCCAGCAAAGAAGTGATAAAAAATATATGTTACAAAAAGATGATAATAGAAGACTACTTCTGAAGAATATGTTATCATCCAGACTAATAAAAATACAAAAATAAAGATAAAAAAGAAAAAAATAGAGCTAAAAATATATAAATAATATTTACTATATTGATTATTTTGAACATAATGAATGATTCATATAAATTAAGTATTACTATATATTAATAAGATCTTTATGAAAATTTCAGAATTATGCAAAATGATTGAAGATTCAATTCATTTAGGAAAATATCCATTACAAGATAAACAACAAAACCATTTGAAAAATTTAGTAGAAGTTATAAATAGATCAGAATCCGAAGATCTAAAAAGCAGTGACATCAAGATAGAAATCAGAATACAAAATCTATACACTATAAACAATTATGTACCTAATATTCAACATTTACCAGGAGTAATTGAAATAGATGTTTTGGATTCTTTTAAAATGTTATCTAGACGATTAGAAAAAGTAGTAGATATGTCTGGAAATAGTTATCCTAGTGACATGACAATGTCAACTGAGAGGTTAAATAAAAATAAAGAACAAAATAGCTAAAAATATAAGATAAATAACTGAAATTAGATTTCAATTACAATGTCCTATTATGGTGCTAAGCATGGTCTAGAATAATTATTCTAGTTAGAATTTATTATCTAATAAGAATGTCAATAACTTCTGGTAAACAATAGCAGTTTTCTCTACAAATGGAGAATGACCTGCATCATCAATCTCCGAAAGTTCAGCATCTTTGAGGATTTGTCCAAATTTGTACATATGATCGACAGGTATAAGATTATCTTTGTTGCCCCATATGATTAAACAAGGAATATTTTTAATTTGATTCAACTTCTCTACATTAAGAGATGTTGTTGTACTGTTTCTGAAAGCAGACTCAAAGGCATGCTTTGCTCCAGGTTTTTGAATTACTAGAATAAAGATATCTACAATAATTGGTAGTAATCTTGATGGTATTGCCAATAAATTTTCAAATACCTTTTTCACTTTATTGTATCTTAAATTAGGATCAGTTTCCATTGCTGCATCAAGATATTGTTCTAGTAATGGAGTAGGTCTATCCAACATGCCAGATGTATCTATCAATACAAGTTTTTCAATATTTTCTTTATTCTCTATAGCATATTCTATTGCTATATATCCACCTAATGAATGACCTATTATTGTTATTTTATCGGTATCTTTTATGCCAATCTGTGTAAGAAAATTTTTAATGAATTTGGCAAAAAAGCTTGTGGTATAATTTAATTGAGGCTTATCGCTTTCACCAAAACCTATTAAATCGACAGCTACGGTATGGAAATGTTTTGATAATGCTTCTGGAATATCTCTCCATACTATAGGAGAAGAACCAAGACCATGAATAAATAATATATGCTTTTGATGTTTATCTTTTCCATATTCATCATATCTTATTTTGTATCCTTCTTTTAATTCAATATACATTATAAAATATATATTATAGAAGAAATTTGGTTAATATAATTGATTATTAAAAAATAGAAAATACTTAAATACTCATTTTTTTATTAAAACTCATTTCTTTATTAAAGTTATTTATTTAATTCAAAAATAATTTTCTTATTTTGTTAATATTATTAAAATAAGAAATAAAATTCTAATGGTGGTGGATTATTAAAGCATATAATAGAGGATTGAACTATATTCATTTATACTGGCTTATGAAATACTCTAATATATGTCCCATAATAAATTGACATAACTATTTTTGCTCAAATCTAATAAAAAATTCCTTTAATTCATAATAGCATTCTAATATGGCGTACCTTTTAGTCTTTGGTTTTTGAATGCTTCTATATACCATTCGAATTCTTCAATAAATCGTATTACTCTTTTCTCATAAAGTGGATTTCTTAGGTTACCAGTATCATCGAATACATCTTGAACTTTAGATATTGAAAACGAGGAGGAAATTGATGGTGCCCCTAATTCTGCAAATATCAATCTAAGGTTTTGTACAGCATTAACTCCGCCGAATCCACCAACAGAATATGATACAATTGCAGAAGGTTTAAAATAATATTCCTCTAAAAAATAATCAAGTGTGTTTTTCATTGCTGCAGATGTACTATGATTATATTCAGGAGTTATAGGCATATAACCATCTGCTTCTACGATTTGATTTCGCAATTGTCTTAAATTTTCTGATGGATTTGTGATTTCCTTATACATTTTATCTAAAAGTGGCAAATTGAGTTCGAGTGGATCTATAAAATACACAATATGATCTCGATTTTTCAATTGTCCTTCCATCCAACGAGCGACTTTAATGCCTTGACGATTCTGCCTTACTGATCCAACTATAATAGCTATATTAGCCATCTACTATTCTTTATTTATACGATTTTTAACTTTTTATATCAAAACTAATTTAATGATTAATTCAGATTAGATATTCTAATTACATATCTGATATTTTTTAGACTAATATTCTTTATATTATTAACACCCATTTTATTATTGACATTACCAATCTAACTACTTATTTAAGTTACAGCAAAAATTGAATTTTATTTAGTTATAAAGATCCTTTGGAGATGCTTTTTTCTTTTATTTTTATTCACTACATCTTTAATATATGAGATAATAATGAAATGGAAATGTCTAACACACAAGAAATTGATTTTACTATCTACTGACGTTCCAATGTATGACGATCCCAGTTCCCACATATTGCTGCTGCTTCATAAGTGCTCTGTAAGAAAGATAATAATAACTTGTCAGGTGAATCGGACTTACGGACAACTTCATAGGGAAGAAGGAACTCTCCCATTCCTGTATGGTAGAACGCATCGGATGGCTGAATAGAATAGTCCTTAAATCCTTGAGGTTCAGGATACGCATAAGCATAGAAAACTGGTTCATCGATAGGACCTCCACCTGGCCAGAAGCCGCAACTACTCACCTCGTGCGAATATGCTTCTATTGCTATATAACGAGCCATATTTGGTGCACCTGGGTGTAAGGGGGCTTTTCGTCCTGAAAAGCGAGTTACTGCTAGATCAAAAGCCCCCCAGAAAAAATGTACTGGGCTAACTTTACCAATGAATCGGGAACTAAACTCAGAGAGTATACGACTTCCTTGAGCCAGAATGCGCCATACACGCTGTGCATATTCAGGATCATAGTCTATATGTTTAAAATCCTCCTCAAATGGAGTACGATCCTGTACTTCTACTGGTGTTGTCCAAATGGTTACAGGCATCCCCAGAGATGCCAAGGCTGCCATCGTTTCTTTATAAAACTGAGCTACTGATCGTGGTTTAAGAGGAATTCTCTTGGTAGAACCTTCGTCTGTTTGGATGACAAGCATGTGATCAATAAAATCAAAGTCTATCTGTAGTAGTCTATCATTGTAGGGCATAGGTGAGGTTGTAAGTCCCCGAGATGTAACATACAATGTAGTATTCCACCAGTGATTCCTGTGGGGGGTAAGTACAAGTCGGATCTTCCCTACTATTTGTGTCCACATATGCAATGTGGCATAAGTGTCTTTCCACTCTCCCAACGGTAATGTTGGCCATAAGTTTGTAGTCATTGATTCACTCCCTTTTGACATTCCCCACTGAAGCAGACCACTTTAAAATAATGATCAGAGGTGCTGCAAATTCGATTAATAACGTTTATGAACATGAACTGAACTTGTATGTGTGTTCTCAGAGATTTAAATTATATATATAAGATTGCTATTATTGGTCATTTGTATTAAATAAGATTGTTTTTATTATTATTATTCTTAATTGTAAAATCTAATTACTGATAGAATTAAATTAAATGTTCAATTCAAGCGTCTACTATAGGATTTTTAATAATTTTAACGAAATAGATCTAAGACTTTCCAATAAACTCTGTATATCTAGGAGGTAAATAGTACATTTTTTCTGGTTTAATTTTACATATCACACGTTTGATTGTAGGTGAATGACTTGGGTATACATCAATATTAAGATATTTTTTTGCAAGTTTGTCTATATGTTCATCAGCCCCTATTGTTGTCTGTTCAATGACAGTTCCTTGAATTGTTACCATGCTATATGGATTATTTTTATCTACAAGTGATAGAGATACTCTAGGATCTCTTGAAATATTTTTATGTTTTATTCTTCCCTGGGCTGTATTGAATAAAATAATATTATTAGCATCATCAATATCGATCCAAATAGGAGATACCTGTGGTCTACCATCTTTCATTATTGTTCCCAAAAAAGCAAAATTTTTATCTTTTATTATTTTTATTATTGGTTCAGTGAGAATCATTTTTTTTTCTTTGCCCTCATCAATAACACTCATGTTTTAAATTATTTTCAAAGATTGTTACTTATAGGTATTTAACTGCTAAAACTAAATAAATTCAATGATAGTAATAATATTACGTTTAGATTTTGTGCAAAGTGGTGCTAATGATATATTGTTTTTTTTTAAGACATAATTCAGAATATAGATCGGTTTGGAAAATCCTATTGCTATTGTTTGGTTTAAATCTAATGTACAATGTAAAGAACACTTTGAATGAAGTCAGTCAGCAAGCTCATGAGTTATAATTTTAAGATTTTCAATATCACGATTCTTCAGATAATCATCTAAAAAATCGAAGTATACCATTTTCCAATCTTTTCCTTTAGGTCTTAATATCAATGCATTAGGTTCAATTTCCTTTCCAAGACAAATAATAAGCTCTTCGTATTTCTTCTTTGTTTGTAATAGATTACGATTTTTATTCAATTTCATAAAATATATCTGTCTGAACCATGTTTTACTTTTTCAATTATAGATATAGTCATAATTCATAACGTAATCATAAAGAGTAAAATCTTTGAAAAATAGTAGATTCTAAAACTTATTAGAATATGAATTGAAATAATAAGAGATTGTAAAAATAGAGACCTATAAATTAGAAATATTGTAAAGTTGTAACAAACTAAGGTTCTATGTTTAGCTAAAATAAATATGGTTCTATATAATTAATTTAGCTTCTATTATAATATAATACACACTATTTTTTTTGTTGCAGTATATTTAAATCCTCGGATTGCCTATTAAATATTATATGAAAGCTGAAAATACCTCAAATTCCTGTTTTGAATTATGTTTTGATTCCAAAACAGAAGAATTAAAAATAAACCATTCCCATAGTCATCCCAAGAATTACTATACTTTAAGATATTTCTACAATCCAAATAAGACATTTTTTCATCTCTTTATGCATACAAGGGTTTATGATAAAATAACAAATGAAAATATAGAGAAACAAGGAATATTGTTGAGAAGTTGGAATCCTATAACTAAACGAGGAGAACGATATATTTTTAGAAAGGGAGAAGAAGGAGACGGTGACTTAAATCTAAAGAAAGTTTATTTGCCAAATACAAAAACAATTTTTAAGTTTGCTAGTAGTGAAGATATAAAGGAAGAAAGTTACAAGTTAGCAGAAGAGATAATTAAAGAATGTCCACATAAAGATATTGAATTAAAAGTTAGCGATGATTGATAAATTCAAAATTTAATATACTATTTTTTTGCATGAATATATAATAACCCAACGTAATCTAATTTCTATTGTAATTCTTTAAAATTAGTTCCAATTTCATGAACTACTGCTTTAGCAAACACGTCCTTTAATTTGTCATTGATAAATATTCTAAATACGGTCAAAGAACAATTGTTTTATGAAAATAAAGTAATCTTCTTCTTTATCATGAAATTTAGCAACTTGATTTTCTAGAAATACTTCAATATTTTTAAAGCCTATTTCTTTTAGGATTTTTTCCGTATCCTCTGCTTTCACAAAATATCATTGTGCATTCCAATTGACTTCCCCTATATCGTTGCAAAAATAATTACAGATTGTAGTGATTTTCTAATCTTATTGAATACAGAAAGAGTCTTCGTAAAATTTCCATATCCACAGCATTGAACTAATAATTGAG
>JBIOXM010000218.1:0-2403 GCA_044869655.1 Nitrososphaeraceae archaeon
TCACATACCTCATCTTTAGTCATTGATGATCCAAGTCCTGGCTCACTTGCATTAAGAATTTTCATGAGAAGTTTATCAGTAATTATATTTAATAATGTTTTTTGCTAATATGTGGCCTATTTATATCCTTTCAATAAAATTCGCAAGAATATCCGTTTTAAATTGATTCTGATTAAAAGATATGAATTAGTTCTTATTTTTAAAGATCGAATAAAAATGCGGAATAGATTCATTCATTAAGAACATTTCACAATTTTAATTTACCTAGTGATATGTGCGTTGTATAACTGATGATGATACTATATGATTGTAAAATGGAAAATCTATGTGAACGTGATGAAAGTCGAAAGAAGAAACAGTTATAATTATATATAATATTTATAGATGAAATTGATGTTATATTGACAGATTATTTAGACGTTAAAAGTTTTCTAGCATTTACTATTTGCTGTTCTGTAGTTTCTTCTGGTATGGGACTTGTTTCCATAGCTACGGCTCAAAACATTCTTGATAATAGCGAGAAAAAAATAGACTACACACATCATAAAACCATGGTCAATGGATTTAATATGCATTATGTAAAAGGAGGTAAAGGAGATCCTGTTGTTTTATTGCATGGGTGGCCAGAAACGTGGTATGAATGGCGAGACATTATTCCTCAATTAATAGCTAACAACTATACAGTAATAGCCCCAGATATGAGAGGTCTAGGTGATTCAGAAAAACCACAATCAGGATATGACAAAAAAACCATTGCCGAAGATATTTATCAATTAGTAAAGAAATTAGGGTATAGTAAAATATATCTTGTAGCTCATGATTGGGGAGGACCAGTTGCATATTCTTATGCAGCTGCACATCCCCAAGATATACAAAAAATGATTATAGTAGATGTTCCATTACCTGGAATTGGAGTTGAAGAAATAGCAAACTTTTCACCAAATGGATTATGGCATCTTTCATTTCATGCAGTGAGAGATCTTCCGGAGAAATTGATTAATGGGCAAGAGGACATCTACCTTAATTGGTTTTATGATCATTACTCTTATAATCAGTCTGCAATAACAACAGAAGATAGAGGAGAATACATAGAGCAATATTCTAAACCAGGTGCATTACGTGCGGGTTTTGAATACTACAGAGCAATCTTTGAAGATGCACAACAAAATAAAGAATATGCTAAACAAAAACTAGATATGCCAATATTGACAATAGGTGGAGAAGAAGGACTAGGTAATGCTACTACCATCTCATTTCAAAAGGTTGCAAATAATGTTACAGGAATAACGTTACCAAATACAGGACATTTCATCCCAGAAGAAAGACCCAATTTTCTGACAAAACAGATACTTGAGTTTTTCAAATGATTATTAAATTTGTAGATGTTTCTTAAGTATATGAATATTATTGATTACCGGACTCGGAGGAACTTCGAGCAGGACATATAATTGGGATTGGTAAACTAATATTTGTTTATTTAATGAGTCACTTATTTGAAATCCTCATCATATTATTTGTAAAGAAATATAAAAAATATTAACAAAAGGAATCAGTAGAATTTAAACCCTTTGATAAAGCGGAATTACTTATTTGTATAGATAATCCAGCGATATAGTTGATAATTCTGGTAGCCATTTTTTATTGTAAAAGTTTCTACTTTTGATATTTGAATATACTTCCTTAAGCTAAATGTATCAATTGTCTCATCTGACGATTATTAAATAACCATATAATATAACGTAATATCTCGGCTCAAATGAAAAGATATAAGTGCTATTTCTAATCATTCGGCTGATAAAACAAAACATTTTACATCTATAACCTACGAAATATATCTACCGGTGAAGGTAGAAGAAGATTGTTAGGAGAAGTTGGGAATGAGATAAGCAAATCTCGAATTGGAACTCTTACTGATGGAGTTTTTGCTATAGTCATGACTATATTAGTACTTGAGATTACTGTACCACAGATATCTCATTCAGAGGCGGCTATTGAGCTTCCAAAACAACTACTCGAGTTATGGCCTGTGATTCAAAGTTATGGAACAAGTTTTATAATTTTAGGTCTTTTTTGGATTGCCCATGATTATCAGTTCCACTACGTTAAACGAGCAAATAGAACCTTTCTCTGGATAACTATCTTTTATCTAATGTTTATAGCATTTGTACCATTTTCAACATCTCTAATTGGAGAGTATGGAGATCAGCAGATATCGGTAATTATATATGCAGTCAATATAAGTATAATTGGATTTTGGGAATATATACGATGGAAATATGCTACAAAAGATCATCAATTAGTAGATAGCGATCTTAATCGGACCTTTATAACAAAAATGTCAAGAAGATTTCTTTTAGGACCTACTATTTATTTGATTGCAGTTGCTATATCTTTTGTAAGTAC
>JBIOXM010000219.1:0-2020 GCA_044869655.1 Nitrososphaeraceae archaeon
GCAATTCAGTATAATTTTGATTTATTTTCGCTTAACCGTTTAGAATAAACATCTTGATAGTCCTCTGGTGATCCCTTTATACAATTGGTGGAAACCATTTTAATATTTTCTACCTTTAATCTTCCCTTCGGAATTGATTTAGTTTGTTGTAATTTTTTTATCTTAGATTTTATGGGTTCTAGATGTTCGAGGCATGAGACTCCAATTAAATATTCTTCATTTTCTATAACTGATAATATGTAGGAGGGTGGAATATCACATTGTGTATCTTGATTAAAAAAAGAACATTTTGTTGGTAGTGTCAATTATAAATTAATTACTAAGAATCTTTTATTTAATTTAAACTAATTCCAAAATTGAATTTAAAACACATTCTATTAAAAATTTAATAGATTTTATAGGATGGAATTCCGAAATTTTGTTAAAGAGGTTTATTAATCAGTATATCAATTACAATAAAATAATATGGGAAGTAGAAAAAGACGTACAATTAAACCTCAAAGAAAGACTAAAAGCGTGGAAGGTAGATGTCCAAAATGTACTACTATAGTCAGATTCAATGTCTCTGGTCCTGTGGGTGATGAAATATATGAATGTAAAGGATGCATGTCAAAATATCATATTGATGAACTCTAAGTAACTTTGTATAAAACAAAAATTTATCATTTGTTTTCATCGTAGATATAATTCAATTTACTTCCTCTTATAACAATTTATTATACTTTTATATGATATTAATATATGAATCAGAAAATAGATTACTCAGGGCAGGTTTATTTATACAGTAGTGGCATGCCGCTTGATCTAATTGAACTTGCAAAGTCTAAATTAGTCAACGAATATGGAGTATTGGCTGATGATATCGTGTTAATTGAGGTTCCCGAAAATGTTCCAATGGGAGCCGTCATGGTTACTTTATGGCCTCATTATCTTTCGGTTTCAAAAGTAAAAAGAGTTAGAGATGGATCAATTTACGCTCCACAGTTATTTAATATCGAACTTGACTAACAATTTTTATATTTGTAGTTAAAAATTAATGTCCCTTTAGTCAATGATCTGTGTGACAATTTCTTTTTTCTGTAGACGAGATCGTCATTCGGACTGTCCAGTAGATCTTCCTATTAGTGATGTGTGTGGTCCTGACTTTGACTGCTCTTTTGATATAAAATTAACAAAATGTGAATGTTCCTGTCATTATTAAGTAATGTATATAACTTTTAAGAGTTCAAAATATCATTCTTAAGAGTAAAAACTATATAGAAATTCAATACATTCTTAGGATAGAAAACTTGAAGACTGTGTGCTCGTTCTGTAATTCGCCTATTGCTGTTGGTCAAAGTATATGTAAAGATTGTATCACATTATATGAAATTAAAATCGGTAACCATGAGAACGATGGGTGTGGATGTGACTCCTGAAAAGTTACAATTAATCTTTTTCTTAATTACAAAATGAGGGTCAGAAAATGGTATCACAAATCATTAGATGTTTCTTCATACAGCCACCACTTCATCATCCCCAAGGAGTTATTCTATACCTATACTGTCTAGCAAGTTTATTGATTTCTTTTTTATTTTATTATTTATTTTTACGCTAACAAGACCCTCTAGAGGTTGACCATAAAAAACAACCGAATCGATAGGAGCAAGAGCAAAAACTGCTAAGGCTAGCATATCTTCCTCACCATCGATAAAGATAATAGCTTTTTCTTCTTCCATTAATATTTTTTTTATTGTAATATACGCTTCTTTTGCTATAGTCCCCTTTGGATTTTTACATTGATATTGTTTGAACTGAGTGCTGGTTAAAAAGAATGTTTTAAGTTCTAAAATTTTAGATTCTGTTCTTCGTATACGTCTTTCTACGCAGTCGATAATCGATAAATCGGGAGTGAGATCAAATGAAATAATTTTTTCTGTTGTAGCATCTCCTACTGTTATCAAAGCTTTAGAATCTTTCACCAAAGAATAAATTTTTTGTCTACATATTTCTTCTTGTTTTATTAATTCACCAAAAGGTT
>JBIOXM010000220.1:0-5278 GCA_044869655.1 Nitrososphaeraceae archaeon
AACCTTTACAAATCAGGGATTCCCCTTGAAGTAATTGCATTTCAAACAGATTTAGAAGTCCAAGAGGTACAAAATATTTTAAGTCTAGAAGAACAAAAACATTCAGAAGACAAAATTTACAATTCGCCTTCTTTAGCAGAATTTTATCTTGATGCTATAGTAGATATTAATGAGTTAATTAAGAATGCTCAAGCTAGAACATGGTCAGCATTACAGGCAAAGGAATTTAATATTTCAACAGAGAATTCTAGACAAATTTTGGAAAATTTGCTTGAATCGAAGCCAAGACTAGTTATTATACATGTAGATTTAGTAGGATTTACAAAACTTGCTATGAACCTTTCGGCGAATCGATTAGCAGACATAATACGAGCTTTCACTCAAGAGATGTCTATTTTAATAGCATCATATGGTGGGCACATATTAAAATTTGTTGGCGACGCAGTTTTAGGATTTTTTTTAGTTAAATCAAATGAAAAAAATGACGATAAACTCCCTTGTATTAATGCAGTTAATTGTGCTCTCTCAATGGTCTCGGTAATTAAACACGGAATTAATCCAATTTTGAGTCAATACGATTATCCTGAGATTCATGCCAGAATAGGAGTTGATGTGGGAGAAAATGTCGTTGTTCAATATGGATGGGAAACAAGTATATTAAAACACGAGACGGAAAAAATAATGACAAAAAAACCTATTATTGATATTTTAGGATATACAATAAGTATAGCAGTTAAAATGACATCACTTGCAGAATGGGATCAGATTGTAATTGGACAATTTGTATATGATTCTGTTGACAAGAATCTAAAAGAGAGATTTAAAGAATTTCCCATACATACAGAAGTATGGAATTATATATCTAGTACTACAGGTGGAATATATCGATTATATGGAAGTACTAGAGACTTCGCCTACTATTAAAATATAGTTATCTAAATATATTTCCAAAGAAATATTTAATTAATTTTAATGTAATTTAATTTAATTTGTACACTATATATTATGAAAAATTATAATATCAACAATGACTGTTACAGAGGGGAAATTAATTATTCATGATTTTGAAAGTTCAGTATTAAAATCTAATCCTTTGAAAGATCCATATAAAAGAGAAATCATAGTATATGTTCCTTATGATTATTCACCGAGTCAATCCAAAGGGTTCCCAGCAGCTATTGGACTTTCAGGGTTTAGTGGTAATGGTAGAACATTCTTCAATTTAGATCCTCTTGGTGAAAACATAGAACAAAGAATGAATAGATTAATTTCCGAAAAAAAATGTGGTTCTATGATTTTAGTTATTCCAAATTGTTTTACCAAATTCGGGGGAAATCAATATATAAATTCTACAGCTACAGGAAGATATGAAGATTATATCGTTAATGAAATAATTCCATTCATGCAAAATAATTACAATATTTCTTCATTTGGAGTATGGGGTAAATCTTCAGGTGGATATGGATCACTTGTATTAGGAATGCATTACCCTGAATTATTCAAGGCCATTGCTTGCCATTCAGGAGATGCTGCCTTTGAATATTGTTATTTACCAGATTTTCCAAATGCTTATCAATGTTTTAAGCAAATAAAAAGAATAGAAGATTGGTTTATTCGCTTCTGGAATAAACCCAATAAAAAACAAAAAAATGATTTTATTGCCTTAAATATTTTATGTATGGCAGCGCATTATTCTCCAGACCCAGCATCACCATTAGGTGTGAGAATGCCTTTTGATCTTGAAACAGGAGAACTAAATGAAGACATATGGCAAATGTGGAAAAAATGGGACCCTATTAAAATGATAAACCAATATCAAAATAACCTCAAAAAATTGAGTTTATTGTATATAGATTGTGGGAACAAAGACGAATTCAACCTTCATGTTGGTGCAAGAATACTTCACCAAAAACTTGAAAATATGAATCTTAAACATTATTATGAGGAATTTGATGGGGGTCACTCAAATACAAGCTTCAGATATGACATTTCTTTTCCATTGCTATGTTCATCACTTTCATAGAAAGTTTTTAGTCCTAGATTGTATGAGTTTCATATAAGTATTTGAATATAAGAATCTATATTAATTCTATATAACTAGAATAGTAGATATTTTTCTTAAGAAGAATATGTATCAAATTTACCTCTACTAATTAGATAATGTCTTTGTAGTTACTTAAAATACAATGTTTTCCTCTGATTGTATACAAAAAATGAGTATAACACATTCAATAATAACATTAGTATCGATAACTTTGGCACTGCTATTGGTTTTGAACACCTATCCGTCGATGAAGATGTTAGCATTTGGAGAAAAGTCAGAACATTATTATCCACCAGCGCAAGATTATCCACCAGCGCAAGATTATCCTGCAAATGATGGCTATAATTCAGGTACACAATATCATCAAGATATTTATGGAGAACTATCAGACCAATACGAAACAGGATATTATGAAGATCACTATGGTAAACCATATAAAATAAAATAGAATTAAATAAATCTTTTTTTATTTTATATAAAAGTATTCTAATGTAAACAAATGTTTATTATATTAATTAATGTCTATATTTGTAATATTTTTTAAAATCTTTATTGTTATTTTTCAAGACAATTAAATAATTCTATTCTGGTCTCATAAAAAATCAAGAAAAAGAGATTGTATTCATTAGAATATCCCTTTTTTAATATCTTTAAAGTTATTGTTAGGTTGTAGTGAAAATATCAGTGTCATTTTTGTTCCTTCTGTTGAATGTTCTTGTCGTTCTTTTGTTAATTTAAAAAGACTGTTACTATCTAAAATAAAATGTACCATTACACTAGAAGAATTAGAATATCTATCTACTGATACAGAACCTGAGCTTATTTTATCATGTTCCATATTATTAATTGTAGACAAGTAATCTTTTACATTAAATAGCTCATGAAAGGTCTCTGGAATTTTTATTTCCATATGGATATAAATGAATCCCTCTTCAATTCTAGTCATGTTATATTTAAATGGGATTTCAAAAGAAATTTTTTTAGACTGTTGATCATAATTATAATTTAGTATTTTATCATTAAATGACAAAATGGTTAGTTTTTTATTTTGATTACCATCTATTACAAAGTCTACTATATTTCCTAAGCTAAGATAGGAATCAAATTTCAGGATTAAATTCTTATTCAAATCAGGATAATTAGACAAAGCAGCATTTACTTTTAATCTGTACATTCCACTATCCAGTTTCGGTCTATCAATAAGTATTATTCCATTTTCATCAGCCATCATTACCCGTTGGTCATCGAGGTTATCAATTACATAATGATTATCTGTTTTAATATTCTTTCTTTCATTTGAATCAAATTTCAGGATTAAGGTTCCATTTTTTGAAATAAAAGAGCCATTTAGAAATACAATATCAGTAACTTTCTTATCGTAAAATTCACTTTTTAATATAGTAATGTTATAAAAATCAGGTACATATGTTATATTTTTATCAATATCTATTAAATTGAATACCAAAGACCTTGTTTCATTTATATTTGATTTAGTCATAGATGGTTTGAATTCAACATGTAAACTCAATGGTGTATTCTCTAAATTAAGAGGAGGTAAATAATCAATCCCAAAATTGTTTCGTATACCATTGCCATAAATATTTGATAAAGTCATAAAAGATATAGATAATAATAATAATAATATTGTTATCATTAACAATACTACTACAATTTGTGTCATTATTTTGAATTCTGAAAAGAATAATCTATATGGCGTTACATCTGTTTATAAAAAAGAAGAGATTTTTCTGTCTCTCTATCTAAACAGAAAATTACAGATACTTTCGTTAAAATTCATCATACATTCCTTCTTCAATTGTTCTGTAAATTTGCCTTGATCATCACCAAAATCTTTAGGATTGACTGGAGGGACTTCTTCCTGTTGATCTAATGGTCTTTGAATAATTTCCAATTTAACTGGAACATTTAAGATTTTGTTGTCTCTTACTATTTTTAATTTTACACTATCACCCTCTTTTTTATTCATCAAATAATCAGTTATATCTGAAACTGACTTTATAGTCTTATTGTCTATTCCAACTATTACATCTCCTCCTAATCTATATTGAGTATTGTTTATTATTTCAACTATGTATCCCCCTCGGATCCCTGCTTTATCTGCTGGACCATTGGAATTTACGTCAATTACAAGAAAGCCTTGTTGTTCTGTTAGATTCATTTGCTTTGCAATATCGGGTGTTACATCTACTCCTGTTATACCAAGAGAAGGGTGTTGTGATGAACTAATAAGAGTTTGAGAATCTGGTCTAGCTTGTAATACAGTACTTTTATCCTGCACAATTCCATCTCTAATTATGGTTAATGTAATGTTATCTCCCACTGATTTTTCCCTTTCTAGATAAGAAAGGATGTCATCTATTTTTCTGACAGGGTTTCCATCTATTGCCAAAATAATATCACCACCAAGTTCAACTTCTCTTCCATCTATAGTATCAATTTTATCTCCCCCTCTGATCCCTGCTTTATCTGCTGGACCATTGGAATTTACGTCAATTACAAGAAAGCCTCGTGCTTCTGTTAGGTTCATTTGCTTTGCAATATCAGGTGTTACATCTACTCCTGTTATACCAAGCCAAGGATGAGGATAAGAACCATTTTTCATTAATTCTGGTATGACCTTTTTTAATGTATTGGATGGAATGGCAAATCCTACACCTGCATATACACCTGTATTGGAGAAGATAGCAGAATTAATGCCAATTACCTCCCCATTAAGATTTAATAAAGGACCTCCAGAATTACCCGGATTGATAGCTGCATCTGTTTGAATAATATCAGGAATAGAAAATGTTGCAACTCTATTATCACTTCCGAAAATATTTTCTGGTGTTGATGGAAGCAACCTTCCTAGTCCACTAATAATCCCCTCTGTAAGTGAACCAGATAAACCAAAAGGATTACCAACTGCAGCAACAGTTTCTCCAACAATTAGATTAGATGAATTACCTAATTTTAATGGGAATAGTTTTTCCTTCGGAACATCATCTATCAATATAATAGCAAGATCACTATGTGGATCTGAACCTATTACTTTTCCAGTATAAATCGTTCCGTCAGAAAACGTAATGTGAAGATCTTTACCTCCTGAAGTTACATGATTGTTGGTAATAATGTGTCCATTTTTATCATATACAAATCCTGAACCTAATCTACTCCCTAACAATTCTGTTGTTTCATCCTCACTCGAAACTTGTACTACTGATTTTTCAACAT
>JBIOXM010000221.1:0-2978 GCA_044869655.1 Nitrososphaeraceae archaeon
GGCTCTTTCAAGGGAATTCCTCCAATTAATAATAATTCAAGTGGAACTTTTGAATCTTGAACAGCTTGGATATATACTCTCTCACCATCTTGATCAAATATTATAAGATTTTCTTTTTCAATAATTCTGTTGGTCTTATTATTTTTACTTTGTTCAAACACTCCTTTTCCTTTAATTACGTATGCAAAAACATTGTATTCTTTTGGAACTGCTTGTACTATTCTAGCTCCTGGTTCTAATTTAAGGTGTAAATATAGAATTGGAGTGGTTGTATTAATTACGGCGTTTGCACCTAAGGATTCACCTGCTATAACTTTGACAGTAACATTATCATCTTTAGTACTACCAGTTGGAATTTTAGATTGAGAAATTTCTTGATATCTTGGTTTCATCATCTTCTTACTTTTAGGAAGATTTACCCATAACTGAAATCCATGAAGTTTACCTCCATATTTACTAAATTCTTTTTCAGGCATTTCTGAATGAATAACTCCAGAACCAGCAGTCATCCACTGAACATCGCCGGAATTAATAATTCCAGCATGCCCTTGTGAATCTTTATGTTCAAACCGTCCTTCTAGTAAGTAGGTAACAGTTTCAAATCCTCTATGAGGATGATCAGGAAATCCTTTTTGCTTTCCTGGTTTTATATCGATTGGTCCAATTTCATCCAATAGCAAAAATGGATCAAATTCTGAGATGTAACTATTTGGAAAGGATCTATTCAATGTTACTCCTTCTCCATCTTGAGTTGTTTCACTTTTTATTATTTTTAAGACTGAACGGATGGCTTTGTTATTGATAGAAGCATTATCTGAATTTGTTGTATATTCTTTTTGCTGTTCCATATCTTTTATTATTTTTTGATTATTTGTTTTTGACATACTATAATATACAGTCCAATCTATTTAAGTTAAGTAGTAATTTAATACTAAGTAGGTATTTAAAATCTTACTTAGATACCCATAAAGTATTAAGTCATTATCATGAAGAAAGAAAATGCAGAAATAGATATCTAAATAATTTCTTACACCAGTATTTGAATTATTAAACAGATGAAATATATAATTAATCTAATTTGGAGAGAGAAAATAAATGAATAATAATCAAATACATGTTAGAGCAGAATTTAATATAGAAAAAGAAAAAATTGAAGAGTTCAAGAAACTCATACAGGATATGAGCAGAATGGTAGAAAATAACGAGCCAGACACAATAAATTATCAGTTTTACCTTAATACATCTGAAACAAAGTGTATGGTCCATGAAACATACAAAAATTCAGAGAGTACACTTGCTCACATTGTTGGCGTTGCATCCAAAACAATACTTCCAAAGATTTTCAATATTTCAAAATTAAATAGATTGGATGTTTACGGAAATCCAAGTGAGGAATTGCAAAAGGTAATAGCAAGTTTTGATTCACAAATTTTCAATCTGTCTGCGGGATTCAGTCGTTAAAAAGTTGAATCAGTTCTTGAGAACTGCCTGGAGTAAACTTCTTTTACAGGAACAAATTAACATCCTTTTTTAAATTTACTGACCTATTACAAATTGTTTAGTAAATATTATAATAAGTTACCAAAAGAATAAAACAAGTTTACCGATCCCAACTGCATGACATTGCTCGAAGCACTCTGAGCCTGTATAATATCAATGATCTATAAATCTAAAGTTAAGATAATTTTGGAGATTTATTTATGACTTAATTTTTAATTTATCTGTTTTCAATTTATTTACTCCAAAGTCCAGGAAACTTGGCAATTCTATCTAATCCTTCTTTTTCTGATGTAATAAGTTGAACTGTAATATCATCAAAATACATATCAAAGACACTTTCTCTTTCCATGGCTAATGGAGGAGTACAATAATCTTCTTCTACCCATAAAGCATAGCCATCTTTGGGATCAATTTTTGCGTTATCTAAGCCATAGTGTAGTGTTTTTCCGAATGGTCTAAGTCTTGATATTTTACCAGAATTCAATTCTTTCCTAAGACCAGACAGGTCATTTTTTTGTCTTGCTCTGACTATGTATAATGCCATTATGGTTTTATCTACAGGATAGTAAGAAAATATATTTATAAATATCTCTGCAGCTGACCTACAAAATCGTAGCAAAGTATATTGATTGTTATAATTAAGACTTTTAATCTACAATAAATAAAAAGCAACATTAGAATGAAATTTAGTGAATATATTGTATGAAAATTGTATTTGTTATGATTTTGGCCTTAATTTTTTACTTTCAAACATATTCTGTTTATGGAATTGAAAAGATATTCAAAGTAATAGTAATAAACAATTAGTTCAAAGTCTTCAAAATTTCTGGCAATGGTGGGGTAATTCACCAGAAGATCGTCCGAATAATAATCCAAAATGCAGCATTCATATAGATACAAACAATTCTATTGTTTTTCTTCAAAATCCCTTTGAAACAGGTAATACAAGTTATGACTGTACAGAAAATCCAATTCCCTCTGGATACTTGATATTCTTTCCATTATTAAGCTCATGGTGTTCTCAAGGAGATGTAGGATTGTTTGATAAATCTTATAATTAGCTTAAGAATTGTGTCTTTAATCTTCAAAGAGGAATAATACAAGGAAAGATACTTTTTGACGAGAAAGAAATGTTATTATGTTTATAGATAACAGTAACGGTATAGATATGCAAAAGAAGAAAAGGTTGTAAATAATCTCCCTCAGAATCAATATTACAAAGAAATATCTTCAGAAGAATTTGTAGATATTCTAGCCACTAGTAATACTACCATGGCAAATAACTGGGAAAAAGATGATTATAAAGGTGATAAAATAAAATTTTTCGGCGCCTGAAATATTTTATTTATATAAAAATATTTAGATTTAACTCTCTTATAACTCCTACAGTATTTTCTACAAAAATATTTTATAGTATATAATATTAATAGTTATTCTAAATCAAATCAAGTTTAAAATAAAAAAAAGTAAATGAAATG
>JBIOXM010000222.1:0-9292 GCA_044869655.1 Nitrososphaeraceae archaeon
AAAAATCTTATTTGAAGAATAAAATGCTATTTTTTCAGTTGCTAATTTACAATCCGATTTAACAATGCTTACAATGTTTCATCAGATCGCTTGGTTTAATTCTAGTAGTGCTACATAAAGAAAATGTAGCAATGAGTAAGAATTCTGAAGTCGCCAAAATCTTTAGAGAAATAGCATTTATTTTACAGACAGCTGAAGAGAAGAAAAGCGAACCTAATACAATCTTTAAAATTAGATCATATAATAGGGCTGCAGATGAAATTGAAAATTTATCTTTCGATATAGATGATATATACAAAAAAGAAAAACTAAAAGGATTGCTAAAAATCCCCTCAATTGGAAAGGCTATTGCTACAAAACTTGAAGAATATATTACAACGGGAAAGATACATTATTACGATGAACTAAAAGAGAAGTTACCAATAGATGTTAGCGAATTTTTCGGTTTAGAAGGTATTGGCCCAAAAACAATAAAGACGCTTTATTTTAATCTAGGAATCAAAAATATCTCTGATTTGGAAAAGGCTGCGTTAGAAGGCAAAATTAAAAGTATTCCTGGATTTTCTCAGAAGAAGGAAGAATTAATTCTAAAGAAGATTCAGTTTTTTAGAAAAGGTGGAGGACGACGACTAATTGGTGAGGTATATCCTTTGGTAAGGCGAATAGAGGAACGGCTTTCAGGAAATATTGGAGTAAAACAAGCAGTAGCTGTCGGTTCCTTTAGACGAATGAAGGAAACGATAGGTGATATTGATTTTTTGGTGTCGGTTATCTCAGAAAAAGATGTAGATAATATAATTGATTATTTTGTAAATATGCCAGAAGTTATGGAGATAAGCGGTAGAGGATTATCTAAAGCATTTGTCAAACTAAATAATGGAGTTGATGCAGATTTACTTGTTGTACCTCAAGAGAGTTTTGGTGCAGCGATGCAATACTTTACTGGGAGCAAAGAACATGGAGTAGCTATAAGAAAAATAGCCATATCTAAAGGCCTTCGTCTCAACGAATGGGGAGTTTTTGACAAACAGAACCATAGAGTAGCCGGAGGGACCGAAGAAGAAGTGTACAGGGTATTGGGCCTAGATTGGATTCCTCCAGAAATGCGAGAAAATAGAGGAGAAATAAAGTTAGCAAAAATGGAGAAAAATGGAATAAAAAAAGAAGAAGAGGATAAAATAAGGCTCAGCCAATTAATAGCATATGATGATTTGAAAGGAGACTTACAAGTTCATAGCAATAACACTGATGGTACAATGTCTATAGAAGAAATGGCATTAAATGCAAGAGACAAATTTGGATTAAGTTACATTGCAATCTCGGATCATACGAAAAGCTTGAGGCTTACTAATGGACTAGATGAAAAACAATTGTTAAATCAAGCAAACACAATTGCAGAGCTAAATGACAAAATCAATATAAATAATAGTAATAAGCATTTTCGTATATTATCTTCTGCAGAAGTAAATATTCTAAAGGATGGATCACTTGATATTTCCAATAACGTCTTGGACAAACTAGACATAGTAGGGGCTGCTATTCATTCTCATTTTTCTTTACCAATAGAGTCACAGACAGCTAGACTCATAAGTGCAGCTCAAAATCCTAGTATTGACATTATATTTCATCCTACAGGCAGAATTATTAATCGAAGAGAAGGATATCCTGTTAATATATCCAAATTGATTGAAGTAGCAAATGAATCCAATACAATCCTTGAAATTGATGCTCATTATGATCGGTTGGATTTAAAAGATGAATTCATACGAATGGCTGTTGAAAATAACGTTAAATTGGTAATTGATTCTGATGCTCATCATCCTTTACATTATGCTTTTCTAATATTCGGTATAGGACAAGCCAGGAGAGGATGGGCTAAGAAGTCTGATATACTTAATACCCTATCAGCTAAAGAATTACTTGATAGCCTCAAGTAGAATACAGACCGAAGTGTTCATCCTTTATTGGCAACCAAAATAGAACAGATCCATTAAATATTTTGAAATGATACATTATAATTTCTATAATTTTAATACATTTATTCAATATAGTATATGAACTAAAAAAACAAATTTTTTAACAAGTTTATATTATTGATAATTGTTGGATAGAGAAAAAGTTCTTAGAAGTTTATTTACTAACGCTATTGAAGATACGATAGAAACTCTACCTTATACAATTCAAGTATTTCAAGATCCATTACACCATTTAAAGAAAACAGTAACTAACGATTTGGATTTTCTTTTAGGAGCGTTCTTTGCACAAGTCCTTTTATTTTATTCTGTTTATTGTTCAAACAACAAAGATATCAAACCAACAATTGAAGAATCACAGCAATTTCATTATGAATTATTTTCGAAAGCAGAAGAATACAAAATTATAATCAGAGAATTAATGGTAACAAACAATACTTAAAGTTAAAAGTCAAGTATGAATGAGTTTTTAATCTGATATAATTTAGGTAATAAAAAATATACAGTTTTGTTATATAATAATATTAACTAGATGGAAAATATATCATCATTCTATTTATCTTAGCTATCTGAGAGGTAGAAAAAGAGAGAATTTGAAAAAAAGAATTCTAGAGATACACAGTAATTGCTATTGAAGATGTAAAAGCTGCTACAGAACTTCTTATTGATTTAAGTCCAATATCTCAAGTGATGATATGGTTTAAGATAATTCTCCAGGAACATTTAGTTATCATTGTGCAATCCATCCATGGATGACAGATGGAATTATAGTCGGGCTACTTTAAATATAATCTTATTTCTACAATGAACATCTAACAATTAGGTAGTTGAATTAAATTTAACTTTCCAGTTTGAATTTTTCTTTTTCTTGTTTAATTAAAGGAATGATTTTTTCAGTTATTATTTTATCAAAATCATATTGATCAAAATCTATAGTTAAAATCAAATAATAATACTGAGTATTTTCATTATTAGTGATTGGAATCAAACACCTACTCATTCGTTTATACCTTCTAAACGTATAAGTTAATTCACCCATTTTTGGTTCGAATTTTAATCTCGTTTTATGTCTGTTTATTGTATTAATTGCAAATTCGTGATTTTCTTCTATTGTAAGGAAGGGTTTTAGTTCTTCTCTATCTCGTTCATTGATAATAATACCGTTATTATCTGTGATTCCTACCCATCTTATAGACCTGTCAGAATTCAATACCTTTTGGGTAAAAGCATAAAAGAATTTCGTAGTGTCAATCTTCTCATTATTAATATTATTATTATTTTCATTCATATCCCTTTCTATTAAGTAAAGTAATTTTTGATTGTAATAAAAAAGTTAGTTATTTTAATGGAAAACTAACATCATAAGAAATAAGTTATAGCAGAAAATACAAGTTAAGCAACAAAAAAATTTAGCAATATATCATAATATAAACTGTTCAAGTCCTCCTAGAAAAGAACGAATTATTATTTATTTGATTGAATCAGACGACATGCAAAAAAACATGCAAAAAAACATGCAAAAAAGCCAATCCTGATCAACTAAAAATTCTTATTTTATTTAGTACACCCGAAGAAATTATTTAATCATATGGATATTTAAATCGCTAATTCATTTTTATTTTTAGTTCCTATATCATAGGCTTGAATAACGTCTGAAACAAAGATTTTTCCATCAGAGACAGAACCTGTAGACAGTTCATTTAATAGCTGTTCAATAATTTTTTCTACTAGAGAATCAGGGACAAGAACTTCAATTTTAGTTCTTGTACCATATTTTGGAGTATACATCATAACCCCTCTTCCAACAGGTATTGGTTTCCATTTTGTTTTACCTCTGCCGCTAATGTGATAAAAACTCATTCCACCAACATCAAATTCTTCTAATATCTTATTAGTTTTATCGAGACGTTCATGTGGTATTATTATCTCAATTCTCTTCATAATTTTATAAGATTATTTTTTATATAAATTAATATTTAGCCAAATATAAGTGATTATTTTCTAAATTTTTTTATGTTATGTGCTCAATGTTGTAGTAGAATTTCTCAATTTAATTAATAAATTAACTTAACTACCATTTCAGTATTCCTCTCAACGAACCCCCTTCAACCCCTTTTTCACTGAATCGACTTTTTATATAATTAAGCTATCTAAGTTTGAAATCCAAAGAAATTAAAAAATAAATAATATTTTACCAGATCTTAATCATCTATTTATACCAATGTCTTTAACTGTTGCATCAATAGTATATGTTACAGTAAATGGTTCACCAGTTGTTTTATGAAAAACAAGTGCATTTCCTACAAAATTAAATGAACCAGAACTTATTCCAGTACCGTTTATTTCTATAGGTACGTCAACTATATCTCTCATCTGAGTAATCGCAATACTCTTATTACCTGGCAATACTGCATGATAAGGTTCACCATGTAATGAATCTGGTTTCTGTTCTGGAGCATAAGTATGAAGAATCTCTGCCTCTATTGGTTTACTTGCAGTAAATGTTACTATTCCCGACCAGACCTTTCCATCATCTCTTAAAGGGAGCGCAAATACTACCTCATGTGATGGTTGTCCAGGATGCCTTACAGGAGCAGGTTGTGACATACCCGTCTTTTGTTCTATAAAAGTATAGCTATTATTATCAAGAATAGAAGATGAATACAATATAGATGAGTTATTATTATTGTTTATATTTGAAGATGCAAAAACAATTGAGCTGAAATCAATAGATACTATGGATATTGCCATCCCAACCATAAAAAATATAAGTGTAGAAAGTAAAAATGATATTTTTGAATTGTCCATATTAAATTTATCTTTATCGAATATATTGAACATATTAGCCTCTAAAATGGATTTAATTAAGTGTTTTAATTAAGTGTTTTGAAATTCCAAAACAAACAAACAATTTTCTTTTAAATGACAATGATAAGTTCTATATATGTTAAAATAAAAACATGAATATGATAAAATTCATTTCAATTCTAAGTTCACTTATGATAACGTTAATTCTTGTAAATCTGAATAATTTTGTTTCATTTACCGAAGGCTTCTCTAATCAAACTACTAAAACAAATAATACTACTTTTGATATTTCTAAATTAGTTTTTGAAGCCGGTTCTAGTCCTTTTAATACCACATATGCAGATTGGACTGTAAAATGGTGGCAATGGGCTTATTCAATTCCACAAACTATCCATCCTGCATATGATGATACTGGAAAATTCTGTCAAGAGAATCAGAAAGAACCTGTATGGTTTTTCCCAGGTACATATGACCACTCAGTTGTGCGCTATTGTGAAATTCCTTACGGAGTAGGAATACTTTTTCCTGTATTGAATTCTGAATGTTCATTTGCTGAATATCCAAAAAAGGAAACAAAAGAGGAATTAAGTAATTGTGCTAAAAAAATTCAAGATAAAACAGTTCCAGAGTTTGCAACACTTAATGGTGTAAATATACCAAATCTAGAAAATTACCGTATTCACTCAGATATTTTTAATTTTTCATTACCTGAAAATAATATTTTAGATTTACAACCTCAGACCTCTCAAGCAGTTTCTGACGGAAATTGGGTATTTTTAAAACCTTTACCTCCTGGTGATTACGAACTTAAATTTAAGGGAAACTTTAAGACTACAAATAATGAAACAGAAAGTAGTATAGACAAAGACGAATTTGCAGGCCCTGTCGGTTGGAATTACACTACTACATACATACTAACTATAAAATAATAAAAATTACAAATTTTTTTATAGAAGTATTATAATAACACATAACGATCTTTAATTTAGCATTTGTATTAGTAATAGGACAATAATTAACAAAAAAGAAACCTAATTATTAATCACTAGACATAAGTGTGAATCTAGTATGTTTTTTTAATAATATCTTCTAATCCCTTGTTTCGTCAAATAAAAATATGAGAAATTGATTAAGTTCTTACCCGATAGTATTAAAATTCGATAAAGATTTCCACAGATACCATGTAGCAATACTTCGATAAGGCCTCCATGGTTTAGCTATTTCTATCATTATATTTGGTTTTGGAAGTTCTGATAAAGAATATACTTTCTGTATAGCTTTTCTTACTCCTAAATCTGTAACAGGTAATATATCGTGTCTTCCAAGAGAAAATATTAAAAACATTTCCGAGGTCCACCGACCAATTCCTTTTACATTTACCAATTTATTAATAATTTCTTCGTCATTCATCTTTGGTAATTCTTCTAGATTTATTCGGCCATCATAGACATGTAATGCCAGATCCTTTAAGTAATCTATTTTTCTATTAGATAAACCAACTTTTTTTAAATTATCATTAGGCGAATTTAAAATTAAAGTAGGTGTTATTTGCTTATTATTGTAGTAATTAATAAACCTATTATAAATCGCATTTGCAGCTTTTCCTGATAGTTGTTGATAAATAATTGATTCTACAAGAGACTGAAAAGGATCGTTTCGAATGTTTATAGAATATTTGCCAACTATTTTGATAATTCTCTCTAGATTGCTATCTACTTTGCAAAGGTATTGTATAGCATCAATATTATATGATTCCATAGCATTACAATAGATTTAATATTATTCCCATTAATGAAAGATTCGTAGTAAAACAATTTAGTTAATGAAAGGAATTTTTCTATTTTAGTAATACCCATCATTCATAATTAAACAATTTTTTGATGGTATATTTGGTTATGGCTAATGACTAATGAAGTTGGATAAAAGAATTAAGACATTCCGAAAATAACATCAATTTAAGATGATAGTTATTAAATATATTTAATGGATAAAGTAATTTTTCTCATTATATGAAAATATAGATATTTTATATCCATAGAATTATTATTACTAATTTTTAGTAACGTTTTAATTACTATATTTTAACATTTGTATTCTCATTATATTTATTTTCTAGAAATTGTTTTCTCATCAATAATGTTTTAAGCTTATGAATGCCATATCCCGTTTTGGATGATATAGCTATTATACCACCACTATTTATTTCTAATTTATCTACAATTTCATTAATCATTCTTGTATCGATTTGATCGACTTTAGTTAATACTGTAAACAATTTGGATTTATTGACATTTAATTCTTCTAAAATATCCATACAATTCGAATATTTTATTCTCATATCTTCGATTTTCTCTGATGAATCTATTAAAAGCAGTATCAAATCAGCACCAAGTGATTCTTCTAAAGTCGATTTAAATGCATCAATCATGTAAGTTGGGAGTCGACTGATAAAACCTACCGTATCTACAATTAATATTCCTTCTTCTCCTTCCTTATTTTTGTCATTATGAGGAACTTTAAATGATCTTGTAGTAGTAGAAAGAGTAGTAAATAAATTTGACGATGTCTCTTTATATTCATTCGTAAGAAGATTAAACAGAGTTGTTTTTCCTGAACTAGTATAGCCTACCAAAGAAACAACAGGTATTCCTATTTTCTGTCTTTGGCGCTGATAGATATTGCGTTTTACTTTAGCATCATTTATCTTTTCTTTAATAAACGACATTTGTCGTTTGAGATCACGAAACTGTACATCTACTATATACTCTCCCATTCCTCCTTTTCCTGCTCTTTCATTACTTTTGCTTAACAATTTTGCATTTTCACGTACTCGCGGCATCTCATATTCAATCTCAGCTAATTGGATCTGTAATTTTGCTTCAACTGTAGTAGCTCTTGTATAAAAGATATCTAAAATTAATCTTTCACGGTCTTTAACAGGTATTCCTATCAATTTCTCAAGATTATAGATCTGTTTTGAGCTCAAATGTTCATCGATAATTATTTCTTCTATTTCATTAGTTTCTTTTACAAATTTTTCTATTTCTTCTGCTTTTCCTGAACCCATTCCATATTTCGAATGATTAAGATATTTTTGTGTAAAAACTTTGACAATTTCATATTCGGGAATAGACAGTATAAGCTGTTTACCCTCATTTATGATAAAATCATCAGGGTACGTTACTAATATTACTTTAGATAATTTCAATCTTCGACCAATCCATATAATCTTCTATACTATATTCATTTTGGTGTCCTCTCGAACAACTATGTATCATATTATTTTTAGTAATCGATGATTTAAATTCATCATCGTTAGTGGATTCTTCAACAATATAAATTCCTGGGAAAACTTCACCACAGGTTTTACATTTTAACATCAGCATTGGCATTATATTATTATCCCTACTTTATATGAGACGAAGTTGTTATTATACTAGCTTATTTCTTCATCATTAACATTAAAAACAATAAGTAATTGTTATAATTATTCAAAACCTCTATTGTATAAGTATATAATTATTATTAATCTCACCATATTCCTAATCTTATAATTCTCAATTAAAGAATGAAAGATAAAAGTTAGCAATTTATAATTTTAAAGGTAATTTTTTTAATACAGAACCATAGATGAAAACTAATAATTATGTATCCTATCATAGAATTAGACTCATTTTTCAAATATCTCTAGCACTTCCTAAAAGACTATTGTAGGATTTGTATCTGTTTAATATGCTTCAATAGATACATCACAAATTTAATACAGGAATCAAAATCCAGACTTTTTCCTAAGCGTCACAGGTTGGAAGTATAGACAGAAGAAGGTAACCAATATAAGATGCCACATCGTAATAGCGATAATTTTGATAGCGATTTAAAAAAAGTCGTGCAAATAATATAGATTTAAAATAATGCTTAGTAATAATGAGAACAAGAAGAATATAGTATAAATTTTAAACAATAAAAGTAATTTATCTTTTATTTTATAAGTTGGTTATTCTATGGAAATAACAAAAAAAAGAAAAGTGTACTTTTGGTTGTTGTTACAAGATAGCATGTTAGATTTATATCTAATAGTAAAAAATGGTATAATAAATTTATATAAATATTTATTCGGATATTATTATATAATATATTGTTCATACTCTTTTAATGATTTCAAGAATATTACTAATAATTACATTTGCTACCACAATTAGTACACTACTAGTGAGTAGTCCTATAATACATACATTTGCTCAGAATGATGATGCTTCTAATCCAATGACATCAGATACAAGTAATAATAACATGTCAATGACAAATGAAAATATAGATACTACTAGTGATAACTCAACAGGGACAAATAAACAATCAGGCTCAGAAGGTACTTTAGATAAAATAAAAGACACATTAGGTGGGATACTTGGCAACGGAGGGAATGATAAAGCAACAACAGGAGAAAACTCTGGACAAAATTCAGAAGGTACTTTAGATAAAATAAAAGATAAAGTTGGTGGTCTACTAGGAAA
>JBIOXM010000223.1:0-9489 GCA_044869655.1 Nitrososphaeraceae archaeon
TTTGATTCAAGTTTTTTAATAACAAATCAAAGACAGATAATTAAAAGTACCAGAGTAATTATAAATAAATTAGCTGAAAGAATAGGCGCTTGTTATAAAAATGACAGACATCTTATTTTAGTCGGCCCGGAATGCTCAGGCAGATCAACTATCCTAAAAATAATTGAAAATTTCCTAAATAAAGGCTTTGATGATAATTTTTCTTTATATGTTAATGCACAGGATAGATGGTCTGGATTTACAACAGAGGAAGAAGGAAATGATGATCACTTCGATAGAATTGATAATTTTCAACAATGGGTTAAAGAAGTTGATTTTCAAAATAGTAGAATAATTCTTGTTGATGATGCTGATTCCTTCATTTCACATGCAGTACAGTATTGTAATGCAATAAAATTAGATGGATTTAAAGTTCCTACTTTTATATACTGTATTACGAATGTAACATATTCTTATGTAATAAACAATGAAAGACTAGGTAAAATATTTGGAGATGTTTTCTGGCTAGGTATAAGAGAAGAAGATGATATAAAAAACATTATTTTAGAATCTACAAAAAATACATTAAAATCAAATAATAAACAATTAACGGTCTTTGATGATTATTCCTTGAACCAAATAGTTAATTACTCTTTTGGATTGCCAGGATTAACAAGTTTCTTTATTCTATCATGCTTAAAGACTGCCTATCAGGCCAGTATTAACAAAATAGAAAGAAGATTAATTAAAAGGGTGGCAGATTATGAAGGATTCACTTTAGCCAAAAAAATAGTAGATCGAAACTTAAATTTAGATGGAACTAAATACAAGATTCTAGTCGAAATTCTAAGACAGTATTATATTGATGGAGAAAGAGCTGAGCGAAAAAAAATAATATCTCAATTCTCAAATATGGCAAGATCTACTCTTGCTTATCATTTCAAAGATTTGATAAATGAAAATGTAATACAGCAAGATCGTATAGGGCTTAGGGTATATTACACCATACAAAAACCAGTTAGATGTGCATTAGAACTAATAGATTTAGGTTTAGCAGAAATAGAAACAAAGAAAGAATTTGAAACCAATAAAATGGTAAATGTTGATCAAAGCATTGGAGATGGATAAGAATTGCGGACTTTTAATAATCAAGGAGATGAAATAGAATTTTCATCTATTTTCCCATTTAGAATTAGTCAAATCTCATCTTCTCGTGTTAGTTATATTAAACATCTAAATGAAGATAACATTTACAATTACGATAAATCTAATTTTGATTCTTCATTTAAAATCTTAACCGAGCGTCTTTTAAAAGAACCTTTTCATTTTGAACCTAATAACTATCAGTCAGGTTATGCTATTCCTTCCATTTTAAATCTCAAAGTTGTCGTAGTTCCTTATTATGAAATAGTTGATGGAAACATAATTCAGAATATTACTGGTAAAGAAAAATTAGGGGCAGTAATTAAACAGACTACAACAATTAAATCTCAAAGGTTAAAATATATTATTGATGCAAGTACATTTGCAAATAGTAAAATAATTTTAGTTTGTAAAGTTAAAACCGTAGACCAAGCTCGTGACTTTCTTGCAGACTATTTAAAAGCAATAGGATTTAAGGAAAACAATCAGACTTGGGATTTTATTTATAATGAGTCAGATTCTATTATGCAGCAATTACTTCTCTCACTTTACGATTATTGGCCTACAAATGAAAGTCAGACGACGTCTATAAAAATAGGGGGTAAAACAATCTCAGCTAATTATTCAGGAAGAGGAAAATATGATTTAAGATTAGAAGAGGTTAATGATGAAATAAAAAATCGTATTATTAACGGTGACCACATTGAAAATATTACACTAAAACCACCAATAGGTATCACAGGAATTAAATTAAGAAAATCTGTACCAAAGATTACCATAAATGATCAAGGAGTTATTAGTTGCAGAGCAAATATTAATTATGAAAATTTTGTCATAATAAAGTGGTTTATCGAAGAAACTATCAATATAATAAAGCAACTAAATAAAGTCCAACAACCAAAGGCATCATATATCAAACTTGAAGAATTTATTACTCCGGAAATAGCTCATGTCACAGATTCAAAGATGCCAATTTATGATAATTCATTAAAAATTAACAATAATGAAAAGATTCTTAGGAGCAGGAACGATTGATTAATAATCATTCAACTCGGCTTTTTAATCATACTGATGTACTTAACACTAATAATATCAAGAATGTTGATTCTGGTTATCAGATTCTTGATTTTAATTCTTCAAATAAAAATTTCCCCAAGGTAGATAGCTTTGAGAAAGATATTGATAATGATTATACTTTAACTTCCAAAGATGTTATAAGAAAAATAAATCCAGTTGTTCTTCCTAGGATAAGTGCTATAGCTAATATCGGCCTCTGTGAACGTGCTGCTTATAATATTTCTTTCTTTGGCATGGAATCAGATAATAATTTTACAGCTGAAGGAGTAATAGGTAATGCAATTCATAGAATCACTTTAAGATCTATAATGGAGATTATACAATCATTAAAAAATGGTAGTAGTAATGCCATCGATTCTTCTTCTACAAATATTACTACACAAAAATCTAAAGCAAAAGAAATTTTTATTAGAAATGCGGAAAGAGATATCAAAATCAATTGGAAACGTTTTATGCTTTCAAATATTGAAAATCCTTTACCTTCTATCCTAGACGATTTAGAAATTAGATCGGATAGATTAATTCATCAGTTATTTGCAAAAGAAGAAGAGACATATAACAAGCAAATCATATTTAGACCCGAATTTACAATTCGTAATATCAAAATTCCACTCGAAGGAAGACTTGATTTAATTAAAATTAAACTTTCAAATAAACAAAGAGAAAAAGGAAATAATATCTATAAGGGAAATGAATATTTAAATTCATATGTGACTGCAGAAGATTTAGTTAATTTAGAAAAAGAATCCGTAGAAATAATACAAATAAAAACAGGAAATTATCGACCAAGAACTGCTGTTTGGAATCTTCAAGCAGATGCTGAGGCCCTTTTACTTATGCAAACATTAAATCTAAAAGAACCCCCTAAATATACATGGCAGTTTGCTGATAAAGATGGTAATAGAAAAAAATTTGATTTTGCAAAGGTCTACAAAGTAATAGACAAATATATACAAATTTGGAAGTCGGAGATTTCTCCACAAATTACTGGTTTTTGTCCTAAATGTCCATTGCGAGAAGGATGCTTAAATTGGGCATTTGTTAGTAATAATGCATTAACAGAAGATGAAAGAATAAAACGAAACATCGAATTTCGTCTTTCGAAAAGAATAAGAAAAGAGGTCTCACTTGATGATCGATGGAAAGCATATGTAGTTTTACAGTCGGCAGATAAAAGACAAAGAGAAGGATCTGCCATTACAAATTTGTATATCGATACTTCTTCGATTGATGCCGAGAAACAAAAAATAACATTAGTGGGTGATGAATATTTTGGTCAATTCTTAGATTTTAGTGTAGGTGAACATGTAACTATTTCTGATGGTACTCCCAATTTAGGAAGTAATCCTAATGCAGTTATAAGAGCAATTGATATCGATAGAAAATCAATTACACTTGAATTTTACAGAGATGATTTATATTATCTTTTATACGATAACAGAGATAAATCGTCTCTTACTATAGACAGATTTAATTTTAGTAGTGGATTAATATCAATGAAATTTCTTGATAGTTTCTTTAGACTGTCGTCTTATGCTAATGATATAGTATTAAAGAAAAGAAGTGTTAAGCTAGATGAGCAGAATATTATAAGTACGAAAAGAAGGTAATTAATGCATATGAATGGACTGGGATAAAATGGAGACTGATCGAAAATTTCCCTCCTTCGATGGAATCGAGAATTATGAACAAAAAACAGCAAGATATAGAATAAATTCAGAAAAAACAGTTCCTGTCACTGGTCCTCCTGGTACTGGAAAGTCCACTGTTATCTCACATTGTTGTTTTGATCTTTTAAATGATGATTATTTTCCAATTTTAGTTACTGCTCCAACCAATGTGATGATTGATAGCATTTTATCAAAAATAGATTCTCTTCTACAACGGGAAAAAATTCAATTACCTCGTGGATTTATTATTAGATATGGTAACATTGCTAATCTAAATAGAACATATAATCATCTTATGAAATATGCATTCGACAATATTGTGGAAGATTACTATAGTTCAGGTTATTCTAATTTTGCGGCTAATAATAATAATAATAATTTCTATAATAAGATCACTATAGCTAAAGATTTTTTTCAAAGTGCCAGAATAATACTAAGTACAGATTATAGTGCTAAAGATCTTGGCAATATAATTAAAGTTGGGGCAGTTATAGTAGATGAAGCAGGATTAGTTGGTCTTGACAGAATGGGAATGTTATTTTCCTCACTAAGAAATAATAATGGTAAAATTATTGTCATTGGAGATGATAAACAACTTCCACCAGTATCTCATGATTATGTAACAGAAAGCTTATTTGGCTCTGTCTTGGAACATTTTCATACTACTTTACTTAAAAGAGAATATAGGTTTAACAAAGATATTTTAGATTTGATTAATCCTTATTATGAGTACAAACTTGAAGCCGATTATTCTGTTATGTATATATCTACGGCAGATATAGCTAATAAAGATTATAACGGGATAAATGATAACTTATATCGGATCCTTAAACATGAGAAAAATGTTGTATTTATTGATACTGATGGAAAGTGTAAAGAAGAAAAACATTTTACAAATAAAGGAGAAGTTGCAATTATCAAAGAGATTGTTGACGGATGTATCAGTATGGGGATCAAGGATATTATTGTTACTACCCCATATAAACAACAAGAAAGACTATGCAATTTTTATCTACAAAAGGGAATAAGAATTGGAACAATTGATGAATTTCAAGGTCAAGAAGCAGAAGTTACAATAATATCAATGGTTCGATCTAACAATAAAATGAATTATCAAGAAGCTATAGGATTTGTTAATATTCCAAGATCATGTGTTGCATTTTCAAGGAGTAAGAGAAAAACAATAGTAGTAGGAGATAGAAATACTCTTATAAAAAATAACTTTTTATCTCATTCTATAGATACAATAACTCAAAAAGATGGGTTTATTTTATGGAGAAAATATTAATTACAATTTAGAGTTACTACTGATTTATTGGTTCCTAGTAATTGAAATGAAAGTATTTATAAGAATAAGTAAAAAATGTATTAAAATAAGAGGTATTACTTTTCTTTAAAATTAATTATAAGAAATTATTCTTTTTTGTATTGTTTTGCTTCTTCCTCGGTTACTCTTAAATAGACTGTATCGCCATCAAAACGTTCTAGCAGATTTTTAGGGATATAGAATTTGTATTTGTCTACATTACCTCTTTGAGTTATTATATATTCTCCTGAAATTTCTTGAACTTCACCAAGGTCTGCTTCACCTAAACCTCTCGCTTCTTTTCTAATAATGTCTCCTGGATTATAGTCTACAGAATCACTAGACATGTTAAGATTGTGTTGTGTTGCATTTATATAAGTTCTTTTTAAATTAATAAAATCACGGTTTGATAATATGAAAATATTACATTATTCATTATATTCTGTAAGTAAACGCCTTTAGATATATAGTTAATAGTAAAACCTGAGACTATAAGATATAATAATAGGCCATAGTGGGAATCTCAAATTCTTGTCAATTGATTTGTGAAAGTATTTACAAATTGTTATTATTCATTAGCAATATAAATATAATATTGTATAATAAATTATCTATTTGTAAATTTATGTCAAGTTTTAATCAATATTATATTTTCTTGTCTTTACATAATAAAACAATTTTTTCTTATTGAAATAAGAATGTTAAAATTACAATGGTGATTGTCAAATCATAGTAGTATCTTCTTCATCTTTAATAGAACCTATCCTATAACAAATAGTTTGTTATATAGGTTTAGTATCTATATTATTATTAAAACACACAAAGGAATCTTCCAGATCTATTTTAAATATTTTAATAACGTTTTATAATACTCCGTAATGTAATTTAATTAATTAAATTTTATTTCTGGCTTACTATTTATAATTTAATTTTTTAATTTTATCAACTAAGCTGAGAGCATCACATCTAGGCTCGGTAGTTATATAAAGCAAATGATTCTTATCTAAAGGCATAGTAATACGTTTTATTTTTTCATATTCAGCAAGTACAAACTTGCCTTTGCCGATCTTGTTTTCGAGCGTCCGGCGCATTTTCCATGCACCGAGTGCAATTTGAAGAGAATGTTTGCTTTCTTCTTTTGTTAGGAGGTTTGTCACTCCGGTTCTATGTTCAGAAAAAAGAAATATGTTATCATTAATATCAAAAATTGTTACAAAACGAATATTTGGATCAAGACTCAGAATTTGCTTTCCAATATTTTTATAATCCATTATTAAATAGTTAGTTATATTAGTTTATATAAAAAGTTTGTAGCACAAAGTATTATTTTATATGTTAGAAATTATTATTCTAACTTTCTATATGACTCAAACAAATATCCTTGTGTAGAAAGCTGGTAAATCTTAGTTGGTAGAACTCGAAATTCCTTTTTTATTGAGATCATTACATTCTCTTCATATCTATCATAACAATTCGATAGATCATTACGATCATATTTGAAAATTAATAAAATAATGGGTAAATATCTTTAATTAGTACTGAATCTATTTGATATAAATACTAATTTTATAAAAATGAGGACTAAAATATAAATAAAAAAGGATAATTTTAATTCCCTAATTAATCTATAGTTTATACATCAATTTAGATACAGCAATAATCATACCAAGAATTTATGAGTAAACTGAATCTGATTACAAGTAACCATAATCAACGTCTATAGTGAGATGCAAATGTATTTATTTCATGGGAACTTAAATCATTAAGGAATTGATTTCGATGTAATTTTCCGTATATTACGATATCTCGAGCCAACATTTGTATTCTTTGTGATAATACTTCGTTTCTAATATTGCCATTTGTTTTAAAGTCTTTTTCTCCATTTATAGAGATGCCATAAGGCATACTCCATCCATAACATTGTCTTACTGCTGTGCGCATCTGATCCATTACTGTTAATCCTTTTTCATGAGAAGAACATATATAACCAAAAAGTTTTCCTGCGAAGTCAGACCAAAAATAATCTAAAAAGTTTTTCATAGAACCAGCCATAGAACCATGATAATCAGGCGTAGAAAGAATAAAAGCATCAGCCCACTTGACCATTTTTTCAGCTATTGAGATTTCGGTTTTTTTATCATGTTCTTGATAATACAAAAATGGTAGTATCGTTTGTCTTAAATCTAAAATTTGAATTTCTGCATCATAATTTGTATTTATTATATCCAATGTTAATTTCAAGGCTCTAGTGCTGGTGGATTCTTTTCGCATACTAGAAGCAACTCCTAAAACATTAAATTTTTTTATTTGATATCACATTAAGTTATTAACTTATACATTTTATAAGTCTAAAGGTTTACAAATTATTAAATCTAATATATAGAGGAGAAAAATTTAACATATTTGTGAGTATTTTAATGAAAAATATTAATCCTAGATCGGAGACTAAAACTTTGGAAGAAAAATTACGAATATTAAATATTTAATATTTAATATGTCTTAGATAGAAGATCGTCATTATTAATATTAGTATTAAAAAGGTAGTTAGATTTAATGAATTAAAAAGAAGCCTTAAAGCAATTAGCAGTATAGTTTTATCTGATAGATTATCAGAACTTGAACAAGAAGGTTTAATTACAAAAAAATATATCCAGAAATTCCACTAAAAGTTGAATGCTCATTAACAACCAAAACAAGATCTAGAGCTGATCTTACAGTCTTAATAAATGGTGTGAAAAATGAGAAACTAAAAATTAGATTTATAATTCGTTTATACCATATCATCAATTAAGTAGGATGTAATTTAAAATATAAAATTAAAATGGGCTAAAAGTGATTTGAATCTAGTTTATATATAGTTATAATAAAGTCTACATTCTATAAGCACTTAACCTATGTTACCATTTTGTAAAAAATAAAATATTGAGATAAAAACTAGATAATAATTATGTTATAGATGAACTAAAGCATCAACTGATTGAATGGAGATTACACCAATCTTTTTTTCACTCTTATCATTTATATGCTTGAGTTTTTTAATTAAATCTTCTAAAACATCTGACTCTGCTATTGTAACTATAGTTTTACGATTTGAGGAGACTATTGCAGTTTGTCCTCCTGCTTTCCCAGATCTTATTTTTTGTTTGGACTGTCCATAACCATGAGAGTCATATAATGTTGCCTCTAATTTTAAATCCTCTATTTCTGATATTACTTCCTCAACTTGCTCTGGACTAACAAAAACTTCTACTTTTTTTAAACCTGCAGAAATCTTATTTTTATCATTCTTTTTAGATTCTACTATCTCAAAGGGTAAATCAAATTTTTCTGTCAATACAAAATATAACCGATTGAAAGTTATAAAGTATTTGTTAATAGAATTTTAAACGAAAAATTCAGACTTAAATCTTTAATCTAATTAAAAGCTATTTGTAAATACAAAATTATAATATTAACTCTATAGTATAATTTTTAAGAGTAGTATATATATTAAGAAATAATTAATGGACAATTATTATAAGCCACCAAAGGCAACAAGCTCTGAATGGAAGTTAAGAAATATATTGAAATCTAAAAAAATTCCATTTTATTACAACAAAGTTATTTGGTATACAAGTTGCGACTATTTTACACCGGATTTGATGATTGGAAAAAACCTTATTATCGAAGTAGATGGCAAGATACATGATAAAGAACATAGAAAAACATTAGATAGGATACGTCAGAGGGCATTAGAAAATATGGGTTATACGGTACATAGAGTAAAAAATGAAGAAATTCATGATAAACCAGATGATGTAGCAAAGGAAATTAGGGCCCATCCGTCAACCCCGAACGTTCTTCGAGCGATGACGGCATACGTGAGAATCGGAGACCTTAAGCGCGTCTCGATCGAGGCGCGGCGGTTGTTGAGCGATCCGACGATCGACAGCTCTGAACTCTTGAACGCCACGCAAATGGTGGCGATCGAAGACCGCAAGCTCGCGCTCGACCTTTTTCGGAAGGCAATGGACCTCGGTATCGATGATGACCATGTAGGAACTGCCGTCTCCCTTGCGCATCAGCTAGGCCAAGACCACGCGACCGCCGCGCTCATACCGCGTATGCAGAAGCTTGCAGCTGAAGGGCGTGGCGGCATCCAAGCGATGTCCATGTCACAGGTGCTCGAGATGGCGACGGGGCGTCAGGAGCGGCTTGCCGAGATCGTCGCGAAATATTACGCCGGCGAAGTTCCCATCCACGGCGTGGCGCAGACGTTGGGCTGGACCCTCGCAGAAGTCTTTCGATTTTGGACGGCCGATAACCGCGAACACC
>JBIOXM010000224.1:0-2175 GCA_044869655.1 Nitrososphaeraceae archaeon
TTTACCCATTCACATAGCATATTCGAATGTACGCCGCCCTCAGTCGAAACAAATTTTGATAGCAAAAAACTACAATCATCTATCTTGCCAAACCTAGTTCTTGCAAGCATTTCTATTCCTGTTATCCAAGGCCAACAAGTATGATTATGATATTCATTTGTTTTAAGAAGCCAGGGACCTGTCTTTGTAATTTCTGTTTCCGTTACCAAAGGTAAATTATTTTTCCAAGCCCTTTTCTTTAATACTTCAAGAGTACTTAGCCCACGTTGATACATATCTAAATTTATATTACCAGTATAATTCTCTAATTTGGAATATTCTTTAATATTAAGGCTACCTACATGTTTATAGCTTGCATCATTATTTTCCCCTTCTGTTAATGCAACAAGATAGAGAGAAATATCTTGTGTGACAAGTCTGTTATGCATCTTCTCATCCAAATGCAAATCAGCGTCCAATAGATCAATATAACATCCATCTTTTGGAGACCACATCTTATCTTCTACTGCAAGTATTGCTCTACTAGTCATTTCCTCTAACCTTTTTGATTCTTTTTTGTTTCCTATCTTTCTTAACAATATAGAGAAATTTTTTAATGCAAGAATCCAACAGGCTTGACTATAAACTACTTTTCCTATACGTAGAATTGTATCCATCCAATCCTCATTATGTTTCTGTTCCAATAATCCATCATTATCAATATCCCTGTTTTGTAGATATATTACTGCCTTGAGCATACGAGGAAGCAAAAAGTTAATAATGTCATTCAATGAAAACTTTGAGAAAGGAATTATTTCGTTTTCTCTTTTATTATCCATTCTTTCATTCAGTGATACTGTAATTACAGGTTCTGCTTTAGAAGGGTTATCTTCCAAATCAAACAATTTAGATAAAATCCATGATGTAGTTGATATCATTAATGCTATAGAGTCGATATCTGGATTTTGTCCATAAACTTCACAAAAACCTTTCTCATAGTATAATGTAGTAGGAAGAGCACCATCAAATCTGTTTGTAATATTGTCATCAGCAATAATTGGATTAAAACCCATTTCTGGAGAACCTCTTCCATATAATAAGGGCTTTTTCTTTAATGTACAATATAAGAGAGAGATTGATGTTTTTTCTGTTGCGATTATTTGATTAGACCAAATTAAAAGAATTTGTTGAAGAACTACTTTAAAGTGACCTGATAGAAATTGATCCTTGAGGATAAAAGCTGCATCTCTTGTCCATACTGCCTTATAATGGCCACCAGGATTAACGCCTTTATCTACTTCTGTTTGTGTAAAGTCTATAAATTTATTTAAACGTTCAACAAAGATCTTTCTTTCTTCCTCTTCTTGAGCTAAAAGATTCACTATGAAGCCAAATCAGTGAATCAAAGTATTAAATAGTTTTCTAGAAATGTTAGATATATGATTATAGAACATTTGTCAAGTAATTTTTGTAAATGAGGTAGAAGAATTAATGGATAATATCATAAAGAAAAATAATAAGGAAAATGAAGAAGTAAGAAAGTATGAATACAAATGTGAAGAGTGTGAAATTAATTTTGGAAATAGTTTAGGAGATATGGAATTACATAAATTAACTGTACATTTACAGAAAGGGGATATAGAAATTAAATAACTAATACTACTTCTTCCTTATTAATGTATTAGTGTTTTTTAACATATTTTTAAAGACATTCTATAAAATAATATACTTTAAAAATATATTGTAACTAGACTATAGTCACATCATAAAAGGATGAAGTTGGAAAATATCTTGGCGAATTTCTTAATTTATAATATACATATACATATTCATTGTTTTAGTATATGTATTAGACGGTTAAATATAGGAAGCATGGAAAATTTGATACCTATATTCGATAATATCTATGCAATTGACAGCTCTTAAAACCAGAATGTTTTTCTGTATAATACTTGTATAATATGATATATATCTTGTCAACTGTTGATATTACAAAATCAATAATCGTTGTAGATGATGAGCATGATTTAGTCATCTCTTTAGCGATGCATTATCTTCAAATGGTTATGATGTATCTGCTTTTGCGGATCCTATAGTTGCATTAGAAAATATAAAAATGAATCCTGAGAAATATTCTTTGTTAATTACAGATTTTCGAATGAACAAGATGAATGGTTGCGAACTTGGAATTAAAGT
>JBIOXM010000225.1:0-2452 GCA_044869655.1 Nitrososphaeraceae archaeon
CAACACAACATAGTGTACAAGAACTACGAAGGATAGGAATTAATCCAGATCTATTAGCGATAAGATGTAAAAATATTCTGTCTGATGATGCAAGGAGAAAAATATCCCTTTTTGCTAACGTAAATTCTAATTGTGTTTTTTCTTGTCACGATGTTAAGTCTATTTTTTTAGTACCAGAAATTCTAGCGAACCAGGGAATCGTTAGCATAATAGACAATAAATTACGATTACAGAATCTTTTTATAAAATGGTCTAACTGGAAGCTAATAGCAAAATCTTTTTCCGAATATAGTAAAGAAGTAAATGTTGCAATAGTTGGTAAATACGTATCTCTTCCTGATAGTTATGTAAGTGTGTATCAGTCTCTTTCTCATGCAGCAGCTAAGCTAGGAAGTAAATTGGAAGTCTCATGGATTGATTCTGAACAATTTGATACTACTTCTAAAGAAAAAATTTCTTTACTTAAAAAATTTGATGGCATTCTTATTCCAGGAGGATTTGGAAAACGTGGTTCTGAAGGTATAATTAATGTAGCTAATTTTACAAGAGAGGCAAATATTCCGTTTTTGGGAATATGTTTTGGATTTCAATTATCTATTGTTTCATTTGCTAGAAATGTATGTGGAATTGATAATGCTAATTCTACTGAAATAGATCCAAATACCTGTGATCCAATAATTGAATTTATGCCTGAGCAAAAGACAATTAATAATATGGGAGGAACAATGAGACTAGGTAGTCATAAAATACTTATAAATTCAAATACACTAGCGTCAAAAATATATTCAAATAATTTTATTATTAGACGACATAGACATAGATTTGAATTTAATAAAAATTATTTATCTGTTTTAAGTAAAAATGGAATGATTTTATCAGGATATTCAGACAATGAAAAAAGAACAGAAATATTAGAAATTCCTACTCATAAATTTTATTTTGCCGTTCAATATCATGCCGAATTTGATAGCAGGCCAGGAAAACCTGAACAGGCATTTGAAGCCTTTATTAAAAATGCATCTTTCAAATCTTGAGTTCATATGTTCTATGTCTTGCATCACGTAATGATGTTTTCTTTTTTACATATCCCCTATTAACAAGATGACCTAAAGATAGTCTGATTGTCCTTTCAGGTAATAATGTTTTATTAGCTAAATCCTTCTGGCTCATGGACCCTTCATATTCTAATATTTTTAATATTAGCTTTGCACTAGGGGGCATATTCAATAGTTCTTCAGCAATTTTAACCTTTTTAGCAATTAAAGAAGTAACAGAACTATCGCCTATCAATCTCACAAGTTTTGCTGGATATGGATGTTTACTACATCTTAGAATTTTTTTTATACTTAATCTTCTTCCCCCATCTAAAACTACTTCACAATGATATCTACTTAGAATGTCAGATATTTCCAATATACAACTATCTGAAAAAATTAACGGTCTTCTAGTGTTATCTACAGAATTCACAGATACCGCTACAAAAACTTTTGAATTTTGTAGAATCATAGGACCGCCTGCAGACATTGAATAAGCTGTCGATCCGGTAGGGGTTGATACTATTACTCCATCGCTATTGTCATGCCAAACGTTATTTTTATCAATACTGAGTATATGTTCCATTAATGTAGCACTTTTACTAGGAAATATTGCAACATCATTTAATACAGGTTCCATTTCTTTTCCATCTACATTTACTCCTAATCTAACAACCTCATCAATTCTATAATCATTTTTTTTTAATCTTGGAATGATTGTTTCCAAATCGCGTACATCTATTTGAGCTAAAAATCCAGTTGATTCAGACTCATATATTCCTATGACGGGAGCTGATTCGTCCACTACTTTATGAAAATAATCTAAAATAGCTCGGTCTCCACCAATTATAAACACTAAATCTACCTGATTTGCTAGGTTAAAGTTATTTTCAGTCATGATAATAGTTTGAATAAATGAATTATCAAGGATTTTTTTAATTTTTGAGATTAATGATGTATTCTGAGGATGAGCACCAACTAGTGCAATTTTCATTACTTTTTTATTGTATCTAATCTCATTTAAATTTAAATTTTTTTTGTTATTATTATTTCAATTTCTATTTTATGTGCTTTATCCAATTTTTATTTATATGAGTTAATTATACCAGAACCTTTAAAGTATGGATTCTGAATGATAATTATATGCCAAAGAAACGTACAAGTCGAGGCCGTACTAAAGGAGGAAAAGGTAGTTCAGGTACTGTTCATTGTAGTCAATGTGGAGCGATGGTTCCTAGAGATAAAGCAAAAAAGATTACAGGCAGAATAACCTTAGTGGAACCTACTTTAGCTAAAGAATTAAGAGCACAAGGAGCATATATTTCTCCAGCAACTGATGTAAAATTTTATTGTGTTTCTTGTGCTGTTCATAGAGGGATAGTAAAGGTTAGATCTGAAGTAGAAAGAAGAGTAAATAC
>JBIOXM010000226.1:0-2081 GCA_044869655.1 Nitrososphaeraceae archaeon
TTCATAAAATGATATATTTATTTGTAAGAAATATTATACAATACAGGGATAAATTCTTTCAAGAACTTCCTTTTTGTTTACTGGGATCAATGAGAAGTTTATTTTTATTTGCCGCAACATTATCTATTACTGATTCTCTATCATTATGATTTATTTTCACGGATGGATCTGTACCGAATATAGAATTTTCGGAAAAGGCTTGACTCTGAAAGACGGGACTATGATCTTGTGGATTTCGATCTTTTATTTTACTTTCTACCAAATTTTTTATTTGGCTTGCAGTCATAATTTTTATTTCTTATTCCTTTTTTGCATTTGTTTTTAATTTTTGTTTAATCACTACTGTAGAAGATTGTTTTTGTTTTTTCTTTGTTGAACAAGTTGATTTATTTTGAATTGATTTTTTTATTTTCTTTGTTCCTGATTTTGCTAGATCTCTTCCTAGTGGAAAAGAAATGCCATATCTACTTACAGTTTTGGTTAATCTATCTGTATCGAATTTCTCCTTTCTGCCACTTGATCTTTCTAAAAGAATATTCTTTTTAGTTTTCATCGTATTGATTTAATAGATTTTGTAGAGTAAGATTTTGGTTTACTTAAAAATTTTTTAGAATTTAAATTCATAGATTTATCTTTTTTATTGTTAAGTCTCTTTTTAATTTTGATGTCATTTTTAATTTTTTTTCTTACTATTCTTATTTTATTTGGTAGATGTTTGTTTAATCATAGTATAATATTGCTATGAATAATAATAATAATCAATACAAATTTAAGTATTTTCAAAATTTAAGAATTTTAATTTATGATGGAAAATATATTGCTAAAAATTAGTATCGTTAAAATAAATGATTCTTAAAATATAATTTAAGTTGTTCTAAGATAGTATTATTCAATCTATAAAAAATTTTCGAAATCTATAGTATAGCAAGTTCAATTGCAATAACTCATGCTAATATCAGGTTAATGTAGAGAATTTGATTTAATCCTCTTTTATATTTAAGATTAAAGATCCAACTATATCAAAAGATTAATGTTCGGTGCTCATTGAATTCACTTGTAACAGCTAAAGATGGTAGGAGTAATTCCAAAAGTGGTGCTAAAATGAGTCCTAATTAGCAATTGAAGGTTACCTTGGTATAATGAACTTCTTTCCGGTTTAGGACTTGCTATGATTCTCAATTAAATGATGAATATATACAATTTTTAGAAAGATTACAATATTAAGTAAATTAAAATTTCAGTTAATATGGATATAATTCTTGGACTAATGAACGTAAGGTTAAATACTTTCAAAAGTTTGAATAACCTGTCTTAAAAAAGGAGTACTTGGTTATCAAGCTGTTACGAAATATAGAAACAGTGTTACCCAAATTATTAATGGTAAAAATCAAGGATATTCTCCCAATAATAATTTAACCATAAAATATGGGCCGGACGTGATTCGAACACGTGACCCCCGCCATGTCAAGGCGGTATCCTAACCAGGCTAGACCACCGGCCCTCCCATCCTTATCTCTATTGTTATTTTTATAAGTGTTATTTTAATAATTGATTTCTCACTCTAGAAATCTAATGAATTTAGGAAATAGATTCAGATAAATTTAGTAAATCTGCTGATAAGTGAGGGTCTATTCTAAAATAAAAAATATAGATATTTAGGAGCTATAAATTTTGTCTTTTAGTGTTTGACAGTAATAACTGAAAAATTCATCTTCTTTTATTTTAACTCAAAAAGGTTTCTATCTCTAGAAATCGTTCTTTAAACCCTTCTTTATTGCGTAAATCTTTAAAAGAGGAGTCCGAACCAAGTTTTTGTAAAAATGACTGAATTTCTTCACTAGTTACACCGTGTTTAAGATCATGATTTAATCGTCGTTGAACACAAAATATATTGTTATATTTTTTGTTTTGTCTTTTTTCCCATCTAGATGGGTTATCAGATAAACCTGTGACGAATTTTATAACTGTTTTTTGCATATGTTCAAGATGCCATTCTCTTAACGGAAAAATATTATGTTCTAACACATTATATATATTATAATCTACTATTTAAAGTAGTCTATTAAGTTTGACTTGTACTA
>JBIOXM010000227.1:0-2080 GCA_044869655.1 Nitrososphaeraceae archaeon
ATAAAAGCGATGAACCCCATGCATAAAGAAAAATTGACATTACATCAAAAACAACGAACATCAATATGTAAGCATAATACTGCATCATAAAATGCGAACGTCCTTCGCCGGTTGGTATTTGTCCACATTCCATTGGTAGAAATTTCACAGGATTATACCTTTTTCGAGGAGAAAGTAATTTCGATAGAATCAAGGATGGTATTCCAGCCATAATACCAATTCCCAAAGCATACAAAATAGGAGTAAATTCTGATGCCAATTCTCCAGCCAAATTAGTCTTGCTGTCTTTTCTGGATATAAAAGTCTTTATTTTTTAACAATAAGATTAAAAAGTTGTCGAGCAACGAGTTTAGGATGATTAAGTGCTAGCTTTATCATTTTTCTAGGCGAAAATTCTGAACTAATAAAATCAATGAATTCATCTACCGACATATCTTTCAATATAGATATTTCATTGTCCCATTCATCATCTGTGAAACCAAGCCACCTAGATTGTACTCGTAAAGCAGATTCTATTTTAGTAGAAAGTTGTTTTTTCCATGCATTTTCATAACCTATTAATGAACTTTTGGAACAGCTGCTATTAAGAGATGAGGAACCTATTTGTCCGGCTAATCTTCCAAACTCAATAGCATGTCTAATTCCTTCAAGCACTAGAGGGTTTGACTGGCCAGCTGAGTCTCCTACTAAAAGCAGACCGTCGAAGACTGAACAATTACGTGCCCCTTGATTAGGAATATATCCATAATGATATTCTATTGGTTGAATACTTCCTAGTTCCGCTAGAGGTTTAAATTTTTTTTCAATTATGTGATTTAACAATTTAAGAGGATCGATAATAGACTCTGGTTTTCCGACCCCTACTCCTATCCGGACACGATTTTGGGATAACGGAAATAACCATGCATAACCAGCAGGCGAATAGTTGCTACCAACCATTAAAGTCCATGTCTGAGGATCTATTTTATCACAATAACATTCGTATTCCGCACCGACTCCATACCTTGTCCAAGGGGATACATATCCGAATTTAGTGCCAATAAAACTATTAAACCCGCTTGCATCTATAACTAGGCTTGTTCTGATCTCAATCTTTCCTTTAAGGGTATTGACTATCAATCCAGAAATCCTATTGTTATTTTTATTACGCACTATATCGACAACATTCGAATTTATGCTGATGTCTGCTCCACCCTTAGCAGCAAGAAAAGAAAGATATTGATATAATGACCTTACATCTAAAACACAAGATCTATACTCTGTTCCTTTAATGATTACCTCATTTTTAGGCGAAACAAACCTATAGTTTTTAATTGGATTATAAATTTTCTCTGGAATTTCTAATTTTTTCATTTCATTTATCCACGACACGCCACTAGTTCTGACATATTGCCCAATCGATTTATCCCGTTCAAAAAGAATAACTTTGGCTCCCCTTTTTGCTGCACTGTAGGCTGCAGAAAGTCCAGCAGGCCCACCGCCAACTATGGCGATATCATAGTAATCCATTTTTCTTACTCTATTTTGGCCTTTTAATTTTTATTAACTTTTTCATATAATAAAAATTGAGGTCAATAATAAAGAACAAAGTTTTTTATCGGAAACAAATACAAAATGATATTGAGTCAAAAATTTCAACTGCAAGAGGGAACTTTAGCTCCAGATTTTACCTTTAAAGATTCTGATAATAAATATCTAAAGTTAACTAATTTTTTAGGTAATCGTATCATAATTTACTTTTATCCGAACGATTTTACCCCTGGCTGTACAACTCAAGCGTACGAATTTTCTAATGATTACAACAAATATTTGGAACATAAAATAACAATAATAGGTATTAGTCCCAACGACCAAAAGACGCATTATAAATTCAAAGAAAAGATGAATATTCCATTTCTATTGGTTTCAGATGCAAATAACCAAATAGCTATAAAATACGGTGTATATGGCCTCAAACAATTTAATGGTAAAGAGTACATGGGTGTAAATAGAACCACTTTTTTAATAGATAAAGATAGAAAAATTATGAAAATATTTTATAAAGTAAAACCAAAGGGACATAGCTCAGAAGTATTAAATT
>JBIOXM010000228.1:0-2708 GCA_044869655.1 Nitrososphaeraceae archaeon
CTTTAATCCATCTATTTGATCCTTCAATAATATTCCTATAATCTAATAATCATATTTAAGTACACCTATATTTTGCCAAATATAATTAGAATAGTTGTAAATAGCCTTGAAAGTTTACTTGTAAAAATTGAATGCATTATGAATGCCTTAAATAATAAACTAATACAATATTTTGGAAATTATTTTAATGGTTCTCAGTATATCTCTTCTCTTTTTCTTATTGTTCTTTTTATTGATGGATGGCTATTTGAAATGGAATAAAGTTAATATCTTAGATACAGAAAGATGCTTCTACTATTTGTAATAGTTAGTAAAAAATAAAGGTCAAAGTATTCATGCTATTATATAGGAATAGAATTTTTTTATTTATATTCATCAAAGTGGATAATTCGTTCTAAAATTCAATTATTAGTAGATTTATTAATTTTAATTGATGTTAATATTCTTATTATACATACATATTTAAGAAAATTTACTATTAGTATTAAAATTCTAGAAATTAAATTCTTAAAAATTAATTCGGTATAACTTATAGAACTTATTTATATCAATTACTTTACGAACCTAAAATTAGAAAGATTTTAAACCAATAAATTTAAGTTTCAAATAGTAGGAAATGATAAAAAAATTACAATATATAGACGAAAAGATATTCTAATTTACACTCTCTTTGACCTTATTAACTTTCAAGAAAATATTCTATTATAAAAATAATATTATAGTATATATTTAACAAAGGACATCTATAACTATGAAAATATCAGCAATATTTTCAGATTATGATGGGACTCTTTGTCCTGCATCATCTCTAAGTAATTCTCTTCCAGAAGATATTCATAATATATTAATTGCAATTTCGAAATTCATTCCTGTATGCATAATATCGAGCAAAGACTTTCAATTTTTAGGTTCATGTGTTGACTTTGCTCTCATTATTTCTTCTATAATGGGTATTGAAACTTTTATTTTACCTAAAGCTTCAAAAGAAAATAAGTATAATTCCAAATTTCAAGAAATCTCTTCTTCAAGTGAATTAAATAGCGACAAAACAAACAATAATTTACTTACATATTGGGTGAAACAAAAAAGTAAATTAATTGAAAACTCATCTCTTTTAGCAAACTTATGTTTAGTAATTTCTAAAAATTTCCAGGATATCAAAATCTTAAGGAAATATACTTATAACGAAAAGATATTGGCAGCCGTTTCTTTTGATTATAGGCATTTATTAAAATGGGAAAATTATAAATCAAATATTGAACCTAGAATAATTGACAAAATTTATGAATTTATAAAAAAAAATTATCCCCATACTAATACTTTGTATATACAAACTTATTTAACACATCCCTTTCTAGACATTTATTCTATCGAAAATAACAAAGGAAATATTGTAGCTGAAGTGCGAAAATTATTAAATTTAGATATAAATAAACATATTCTTTATTTAGGGGATTCAGAAAATGATAATCCTGCTTTTAGAAAAGCAGATCTGTCAATTAATATAAAATCTGATAAAAGATTAAATACCAAATTGGATTCACACTATAGTCTCGAATTTAATGAATTAAGCTATTTTCTTCTGAAATTGTATAAGGAAGATTTTCATTTTTCTTCTATGTCAATTTAAAAGTTATACTTAATTTTATCGAAAAAACGCCTGTTGACTAATATGGTGGGTATTAGATAGAAACAATATTTTAAATTAATTCTAAAACAATATTTATAGACGTATAATCATACTCAATAATATTTATCGTCGACTTACCTAAAAAATTATCTAATCATGTTTTTCCTTTGTTTAATAAGAATATACTAGTGCATTAAATTAAAATCTTATTTGTCTAAAAATTTCGTTACTGTTTTAGTAAAAACTTCTATCTTTTCAAGATGAGGATAGTGCCCACATTGGTCTAATATAACAATTTTACTATTTGGAATTTTAAACTTTTTGGCATATCTTACAGGGATTAATTTATCATATCTTCCCCAAATTATTAAAGTAGGAATATCAATTTTTAATCGATCCTTCAAAGTTGGATGATCATTAAATCCCATTAATGTAGACATAAATGCATATTTTGAATTCTGTAAGTTCATTCTATTAATAAAATCGAGAATAGATTCCTCAGTAGCATTTGTTGAATTATATACCATTTCTTTATATGCCCTTAAAACATTTTCATATGTTGGATATAATGCAGCAGAAATATAATGCTTTAAAGTGGCGGAAACATATCTCATCATGCCAGCAGGAGATACTAGAATTAACTTTTTTACCATATTGATATATTTTATAGCAAATTCTAATGCTAGTAATCCTCCAAAAGATGATCCTATAATAATAACATTAGATACATTTAGTAAATCTAGAAATTTTTTTACGAACTCAATAAAAAAATCGACTGTGTATTCGACATGAGGCTTCTCGCTATATCCGAATCCAATAATATCAGGAATAAGTAACCTGTATTTTGATGACAGATATGGAATGATTTTTGTCCATCGGTCAGCTGAGCCTCCTAATCCATGTAAAAGTAGAATAGTAGGTCGATCCGAACTACAGTTAAAGATATCATAATAACGAATTAAATATTTATCAACTTCTATATTCTTTGAAAAATAAACATTAACCAAATATCATATTTATTGATAAGACTGATATTTAATTCCAGTGTTAAATCAACAACCTCTATTTTCTCCAGCTG
>JBIOXM010000229.1:0-2696 GCA_044869655.1 Nitrososphaeraceae archaeon
TAGATCCTAAAACATTTGAATCAAACAAGGAAAAGGAAATAGAAATAAAAAGTGAAAAAAAACAAAAATTGGAAAAGTGGCATGTCTATTTTGACACAAATACTGGTCATTTGAGAAAATGGAAGGATACTAATTAGCTCTACTACTACTATAGAATTTATGTTTCTAAAACCCTTTTTTTAATTCTCTTATAAAAATTGCATCAAGACTAAAACAGATGAAAGAATAAGAGGTTGAATGTAAAACTTATTTTTACTATATTAAATCTAAATTGGATCAGAGACTATAGTAAAGCAACAAGACATTTCCGTATATTTATATAGAAATCTATGGATAACCTTGTTAAATCATATAAACCTGTAAAGGTAATCTATGGTTTAAATCACTATTATTTTTAATTTATATTGTAATAACTTTGATAATCGATAAACCTTTTATACAATAAATTAATTTTCAAATTTAATGTCCCAGTTAATTACTATTATTATATTGTCCATAACAACAATTTCCATATGCTCAATTATACAACTTACCAATTTCGAGTTTTCATATTCTCAACAACAACAACAACTTCAACAAAATCAGACGATAAATTCAGATTATTCCAAAGAGATAGATGATAATGTATTTACTACTCTTCGTGGAGGTAATGCAGTATTATCTTTATCTAATAATCAAACATTGTCTGCTGGTCCAGATATGACATATATTGATTCCACTATTGATGGAGAATCAGTAATTGCTTCAAGTGGAGATAATCATGTGTATGTATTTAATACTAAAGACAATATTAGCAATAATAATACAAATAATGAATTAATTGCTAAAATTAAGGTTGGAGAAACACCAAAAGGAGTAAAAATATCTCCTGATGAGAAATATGCACTAGTTGCTAATGAAGTTTCAGGAACAATTAGTATAATTGATTTTAACAATATGACTGTAATAAAAGAAGTCCAAGTTGGTAAAATACCACATAATATAGTATTTTCTCCTACTTATAATGATAATAATAATAATAAAAAATTAGCCTACATTACAGTGCAAGGAGACGATAAGGTAATAATTATGAATATGAATTCATTTGATAAAGTTGGGGAGATTATTGTTAGTAAAGGACCACACAATTTAGATATTACTCCAGATGGAAAATATCTTTTTGTTGCAAATGCGGGATCAAGTGATGTAGCAGTAATAGATATAACAAATAAACAAGTTATCAAAAAGATTCCAGTTAGCACAGGACATCATGGAATCGATGTTTCACCAGATGGAAAAATGGTTTATGTATCAGGAATAGGTTCTGACAAGGTTAATGTTATAGATCCTGTTAAATTAGAACTTGTTAAACAGATTGATGTTGGTAATGGACCTCATGGTATAAGGACTAGTTTTAATGGCAAATTGCTTTATGTTGATGTAACTTCAACTAATAAAGTAGTACTAATTGATACTGAACAATTAAAAATAATTGACTATATTGATACTGGAAAAACCCCATTTTGGATCGCTGTACCAAATAATTCTTAATTAATTTATATTTCATTGGTAGAGATACGATAAATTATAAAAATAAGCACCTCAAGTGAACCTTATGGGTTCGAATCCCACCTCATGATTATAGCATCTTTTTCATTTTATTCCATATTTTGTCATTATCAACTTAAAATAGTTAGTTTAGTTTAATTATGGAAATGCATTAGATCATTTTCAATTAAAGAAAAAATAATTTTGCTATTGTTAAGTTATTATTATTTTTCTTCTTTAAGAAAAGAGAAAGTTCGCTATTGTATTTTACCAATGATATAAAACATTATTTTATTAAGTGACTCTTATGAAAAAAAAATAATAATTTGTTTTTGTTATTCTGTTCGATGAGAGATTATATCTTTTAAAATATTGAGTTGAGATTGCATCACGGGATTGTTGGATTGTTGCGATAATGATGATGATTGTGCATTATCTAATGCATTGTTATCCTCAGATGGGGGAGGGAAAAAGGTTACTCTCCAAACATAGTTCTCTATTGTGCATGTCTTTACCTCACCAGGATATATGGTTCCTTCACAATCTCCCACATAATTGACACATATATCAACACCAACATCATTACCATCCTCTAGGGTAAAGAAGAAATTAGAAGCGTCAAAACCAACAGCAGAACATTCGTCTCTCGTTATTATATCGTCTATTTCCCCTTCAGTTACAGTATAATGAAATTTGTCAAGATTTACTGGAGTACCTTCAGTTGATAATTCACGTACAGTTGCAACTTGCTTAAAGATTTGAGCACCAAAGTCTGATTCATCTAAAAATGGACATCTTTCATCGTCACATGGTACATATTCACCACTATCTGGCCCTGCAGGATAGAAGAAATTTGTTGGGTTTGTACATTCAATGCGGAGAAAATCAGTTATGTTATCTGGAATACCATTTATCTCATTGCATACGAATAAATTCTTCTCTACATTGACTATTGGAGTATTTTTCTTATTATCATTTTTGTATGGATCGTATTCTTGATTATAATATCCATTTTCTTCATCTTCTGAATAATATTCTTGTGCGTTTGCAATAGAATTTTGTAGTGCTGTTGTTGGAACAAACAGTGCTGCTATTCCAAGTAACAAAAATATACTTAAAGTTCTTATTTTTTGATAAGACATAAAAATAAACATTTACTATTATATTTA
>JBIOXM010000230.1:0-2071 GCA_044869655.1 Nitrososphaeraceae archaeon
TCAGCAATCGATATTGATAGGTTAGATGAGGGAGTATGAACACTTGGTTCAAACGATTTGGAGAATATTTTTTTTTTGGAAGGTGCTGACCTACGAGCATCGTTCATCCCTGAACGAATTATTTCCAACAAATCTTCTGCCTTATCTTTTGGAATAGCTTCAATTACACCTGTTTGATCATCTTCACCTTCGATTATACTATCCATCATTCCTAATTTGGTCGAGCTCATTAATCCAGCTGCTTTAAATCTTATTGTAGAGGAAAGCACTCCTTTTTCAAGCTTTAAACTTGTAATGATATCGTAAGGAATATCCACTACATTTGCTTTTAGCCCAAGCATATATGGATCTCTGATTAGGAGTCTTCTGTCTGTTGCATAAATGGTATTAGGTGTAAAATAAGAACCTCCAGGTTTTATTTTTGATTGTCTTGCAACAAGTAATACTTTTTCATCCGGATTTAACATTTCACTTATTTTATTAATTTCTTTTAAATCACCTTTACCTATCATGGATTTTTTTATATCCTGAGAGTATTCTTTATCCTCTTTATTGCCGCCCAATGCAAAAGACATGTTATTTCTATATTAGAAAGAGATACTATTCAATTTAGAAATTTTTGAAATTTATTACATACCAATCATATTATTATTGTATTAGTAAGAAATATCACTATGATTTATTTTTTTAAATAGATAATACTCAAATATATATACTCTTGCCTAATCCTCGAATCTATATTTTCTTTCTACCTTCAAGGTTAATTCGATATAAGATAGAATATATTTTAAATATACCATATTTTAATTTTATATTGATAATAAAATAGAAGAAGAATACACTAGACGAATAGTAAAATGAAATTAGTGAGGTACTATCAATTTTTGTATTTCCGTTTTTAATTCATCAAGAAATACCGGCTTTTCTAATATTTTATCGATTTTCATAATATAGGATATTTCATATGGAATATCAGTTTTAGTATATGCACTAACAATTATTGTTTTTATATTCTGATTAGTATCTTTTTCTCTTATCTTTTTTAAAAAATCTAATCCTGACATTTGAGGCATTCTATAATCTGTAATAACCACTGAACAATTGTTTGTATTTTTATAAAAATATTCTAATGCTTTAACTGGATTATCAAAAGAGATGATGTTATAACCATTTGATTTTAAGTATTCACTGAAGAGATTCAGAACATCTTTTTCATCATCTACTAATAATATGTAATAATTATTTTTATTTGATATTTTAAAAAAACCCCATTATTATTACTATAATATGATTTAATTTGTTATTAAATAGTTCTATTCTTTTCATTTAAAAAACGTACTATATGCAATTTGATATAGTACATTATTAAAGATAACACAAATAAATTGATTTGGTGTTTATAACAATACTTCAAATATTTTTCCCACTTATCCATAAAAAATGATTTTTTGACTTTTATTTATTTCAAGGCAAGATTTCTATATCAGTTTTGTCTATTTTTACTATGGCAAAATTGGAGTCAGAGAATTGATTTTTATTATTACCATTCTATTTTAAGACATAGCATTGAGCATAAATCAGGGATTAAGTTCGTTTGATAAATGTGGCATTCTATGATTTTTATATTATAACATTTATGATGTATTCGAATATTTTTTGACTTGTAAGAAAAAAAATACACGTATTTGCTTATTAATTTATTATAACTAAGTCTATGAAATAAAGTACTAGCCATCAAAAATTCTTTAATAGTTTAGATTTGTTAATTTTGATAAATATCTTTTAGTAACATGAATAAATAAAATCTGAGATGATAACATAATAATTCAAGAGAACAAATACATTAAATTTTATCTTTATTTAATCATTAATTATAATAACATAACACTAAATTTACATGTTATAATTAAATTGAACATTCACTTGATTCTAAATTTGCGAGAAGAATATTAATTACTTTGATAGATATTGTAGCTCATATATGGGTGGGATGTACAATTTTTGGAGGAAAGTAAGAATACTTTTAAATATTTTTACATAGAATAACTATGATCTCAGTTTTTATTATATA
>JBIOXM010000231.1:0-7879 GCA_044869655.1 Nitrososphaeraceae archaeon
ATCATTATCAATATGTACTTTTTATGAAAAGTTAAATTATTCTTTTTACAAATTTAAAATATTGGTAAGTTCAATAGAAAAAATTGTTGATTCAGAGATTAATACAATGGTTTCTGATCTTAAGACATTGATTAACATTCCTAGTGTTTCTGCAAAAAATCAAAATCTTGTTGAATGTGCAGAGGCAGTTTTTGCTCTTATGAATAGAATAGGGATTAAATCAGAAATTATTTATCTCGATCCTAAAGATAAAAATATTTCAGATTCTTCTCTCCCTCCTCCTCCTCCTGTAGTATATGGAGAAGTAAAATCACAAAAAAATCCAAATGGCAAAACCATCTTATTTTATAATCACTATGATGTTCAACCAGAAGATCCTTTAGATCAATGGGATGTTCCTCCTTTTAGTGGCGAGATTGCTGGGAATTATATTTATGGAAGAGGTTCATCTGATGATAAAGGCGAATTAATCACTCGAATAAAAGCAGTAGAGTATTTCCTAAGAGAAACAGGTGACGTTCCATGCAATATTAAATTTATAGTAGAAGGAGAAGAAGAAATTGGAAGTACACATATAGAAAAATATCTTGCCAAATACAAAGAAAAATTTACTTGTGATGGAATTATATGGGAATTTGGATATATAAACGAAAAAAATATTCCCATTATAAGTTTAGGGATGAAAGGTTTACTATATGTTGAATTGATTGCTTATGGTCCAAATAAAGATACTCATTCCAGTTTAGCAGTACTTGTGGAAAATCCAGCATGGAACTTAATTAAATTACTCAATAGTATGAGAGACGAAAATGGACGAATATTAATTTCAGATTGGTATAATGATATAAGAAATTTTAATCAAGAAGAAGAAAAAATTCTTAATTTAGAACTATTTGAAGCAAATGAATTTAAAAAGGAATATGGTATATCCAGGTTTCTAGGTGATATTTCTGGAATTGATGTTAAAAAAGCATTATGTGGTTCTCCTACATGTAATATTTCTGGTTTTGTTTCAGGATACATAGAACAAGGTGCTAAAACTATAATTCCCTCATTTGCAAAAGTTAAACTTGACTTTCGTCTTGTTCCTGATATGGATCCACAAAAACAATTTGCTAAACTTCAACAACATATTAAAGACTTAGGTTTCAAAAATATAAATATCAATTTCATTCATGGAGAAGCAGCAGCGAGAACTTCTCCAAATGATCCATTTGTTAAAATAATAACAGAGTCAGCAAAAAGAGTTTTTGGAGATGTAATTTTAAATGTCTCATCAGCAGGGACTGGACCGATGCACTCCTTCCAAAAGATTCTCAAAGCGCCTTCTGTTTCAATAGGCAGTACATATGTATACTCTAGAATACATTCGCCAAATGAATTTGCAAGAATTGATCTTTTGATTAATATTACAAAATGTATAGGAGAAATTATAGAAAACTATAATTAATTAATTAATTAATAACTAATAAGATTTCATTTTCCACATCAAACTATTTTATCTTGGCTCTTATGTCTAGAGATAATATAAAATCCATGAGCAGAGATTAGTAGAGCTGATAAAGACATTTTTGTAGCAAATACGGGATTCCATGGTGTATTAGGATTAGGATAGGGTACATTTATATCATCTAATCTTATTATTCCATTTATTGCATCTACTGTAATGAATGAATTCCAGATAACAAAATTATAAACAAATTCATATAACGATATTACCATTATAGCAAGAACAATTAATTGAAAAATAGATTTTAGTGATTCAGAAATTGTATTTACTTTATCTGCTCCTAATTTTGTAACACAATACCAACCAACAACAGTAACTATCATTAAATAAGTTACCAATTTTGCTAATCCTGGAAAAGGAAATTCTGTATTAACAAGAACTTCACCGATTACTACCTTTCCTGTACTTAAATATTCTTCTATACTTACGTATAAAGAGTAAAAAGTAATTAGGAACATTGTTGTAGCACAAAAGTAAAATACAACAAGAAAGATTTTTCTTGCCCTTTTCTCATCATTTTTTTGTAAAGAACTACGCATAATATTACTTACTCCTAAGTTAATGATCTTAATTATAAAATTCACATAAAAATTTTTAGAATTTATAATGTTAAATTATACTTATATTATTATAGTTAAGATCTAAAAGTAATTTATGCAAGAAAAAAATATGTTAAATTGGAACAAAGTCCGGCCAACCTGGGATGAATATTTTATGCTTCAAGCTGAAATTGCAAAATTAAGATCTAATTGCCTTACTAGACAAATAGGAGCAGTTATAGTTAGAGATAATAGACAGATAGCAACAGGTTATAATGGAACTCCTCCGGGAATACTTAATTGCATAGATGGTGGGTGCAAAAGATGTCAAGAAAGAATTAATGGAAAATTAAATTCAGGAGTAAATTTAGAGAGATGTTTATGCACTCACGCTGAAGCTAATGCAATCATGCAATGTGCATTATTTGGAAACGGTTCAAGCACAAAAGATACCACCTTATATAGTACATTTGCGCCTTGCTTGGAATGTAGTAAAATGTGCATAACCGTAGGTATTAAAAGAATTGTTGTTCTACATGATTATCCTGAAAATGGTAACATATTATTACAAGAAGCAAATATAAAGCTAGATAAATTAAAGAGAGAAGACTTTCTTCCGTGGTGCAAATTCATATAATATATTGTCTATAATAATTACTAATTTTTTTATACCTCAATAAATGTGTAAATATTTATTTTTTATACATCTCAGAATAGTTTTTCGTAATGAATAGAATATTTTATATTACTTTATACTGAATTATGAAAAATATGACTAAAGATAAATATGAGCTTTCTCTAAATGAACAAGAGCTACAAACTATATTGGATTCTCTTAGCAATACTATCTTTAACGAAGAAATTAAAGAAGATGCAAGAAAAAACGCTAAAGATTTATTTATAAAATTACAAAAAGATTTTCCGATATTAAAATAGGTCTATTCTTTTTTACCATTTTTCAACCAAATAATAATGTGTCTGAGATAAATCATACTCTTCCTCCTACTATAATATACTCTTATTTATTATTTTTTTCTCTTATGCTTTTAATAATCTTTAAAACAACATCAGCATCATTCGCTTCTGGTTCCAGCTCTAAATATCTATTCAATAGTTCTAAGGATTTTTCTGGATCTTTTTCATGTAATATTATTCCTTTGTCCCTGATTGCATATGTATTTTTAGGATCTATAGCAAAAATCATTTCATTTGCTATATTTAATTTATCAAATTCTTGAATTTCAAAAAAACTATCTTTGACATTATTTAGAATTCGTATCATTACTTGAGATAAATTAGCTTTTTCAACTAATTTTTTTGTTAATGGAATATTTTGATTTGGGAAAAAACTATCCATTAAGTTTTTTAAAGAATAATCATCCATTATTCTGCCTTGATTAAATGGATCAATTATTATCTCATTATTATTAATATCATCTAATACATATTTAACTAGAAAATGTCGTGGAAAATTAACTGGATACAACTTAAAGTTGATTGATTGTGCAAGAGTGATATATATTATTGATAATGTTATAGGAATTCCTATTCTCTTTTCAATTACTACATTTAAAAAATTATTTAATGGATTTTGATAGTCGTATATATTAGCTTTGAATTCTTTTTCTTTAAACATATATTCATTTATCAACTCTATTATTTGAGTCGGTCTATTAAAATTAATATGAGATCTTTCTCTTTTAATATTAAGTTCCTTTTTCATAACATTTATTTCATCTAAATATTTTTCTACGTTCATATCATTATAATAAATTATTTTTGAAAGTTCTAAAGCACATTCTGCAATTTTATCAAGCTTGTTTGGTTTTATTAAAGAATTAACTGTATTTACAATCCACTTATTGATTTTTAAATCAATATCGTCCAACAATTAATATATTATGCAGTCTAATATATTCTTGATTAACTTCTCATTTTTGTTATTATTTATGAGGTTGTTAACGATTTTATTCGATAGGTTTTTTATTGTATTTTTCCATAGGAATATGTATATGGATGAATTAAAGAAACCTCTCGGTTGTAATCTTATTAGTGCTAGAGAATCATTTGGCTATAAATATAGATATAGATTGATTAAATATGTGGTTAAACTTCATATCACCTCTCTTTTTCAAAATAATAATATAAATCATTGTGGTAGTTATAGTTGTTGTACTAATAACAATTAGGATAAATTTTCATAAGGCTATGCAATCCAATTTAAATAAACTTTTTTTCATATATGTTGCAAAAAATGAAGAATGGAAAAAACTACAAGAAGAAGATTGGGATTATGTATCCTCTATGGTTAAATTCTTTCATTGGTGGACAAAAAGAAATTTTGGTTTAAATTTTAGTATTGATGCGGACATTCTTCCTGTAATCACAGGACGATTATTTGATCGAATGACATTAGCTTATTTATTAAGAGACCATCAAGGCAGAGGGAAATCAGTATACCATTTTTATCTCTCATTTTTCAAGCCCTTTTGGACTGATTGTAATGTATCTGGATATGCTACAAATAACTTCGGTATGATTCAATGGAAAAGACCTGAACATATAGAATCCAAAGAGCAAATTTCAAAATTTTTTGCAGACTATAATTGTGCAAGAGTTTCACATATTTTATTACATGAAATATTAAGGCTTAAAGGAAAAAGCAAAAAGGAATATTTTGAACAAGTTCACGATTTATGGGATGAACACGAACACAAAAACCTTCCATTTATTTATTATAATGAAAAATATTCTAAGGTAACACATAATGATTTCTATCGGTTTGTAACAATAGATATATCAAAGCTTTAATTAAAAAGCTCTTAATTATATCAAAAACTGATATTTAATTTAATAATAATAATAATAATATTATAATAACTTATTAATAATTAACCTAATGCGATTATAATATGATGAATTATGAATTGATAATTAAAGTAGGTGCAGTTATTGCATCAATTGGCACAATTTTTTTGGTCATCTTTGCAACAGTATTACTTGTCTTTCATATTACAAAATTATGTGATAACCAATCTAAATGTATATACATTTCAAATGCTCCAAATCCATTAAATTTATTGATCGCTCCAATAGTTCTAGTTATTATTCTTGTTGTTATCGCTTGTGGGATAACAACAATAAGATTAGGAAAATGGTTTTTTACTAAAAAAAAGTTATATGATAAACAATAAAAAAATTATAAAAAATTTATAATTATTTATTTTATAGTACTTTATCATCTAATTATTTATTCTTGTTGATCTTCCCCGTCTTCTTCTTCTTCTTTCTTCTTTGATGCTGCTGTTGTTGCTACTGTTGATTTTTTACTTCCTCTCTTTGGTGTTTGCTCTTCTATATCGTCTGCTCCTTTTTCAGTAACTGTAAACCTTGTATCTGAATAAGGATGATATGGTGAATCCATCATTTTTGCTATTCTATTTTCCCCGGATTTTCTCAGATATATTCTATACGTAGAAGCATGGCCTAAAACATTACCTCCTGTAGCTTTTGTAGGATCACCAAAGAACGTATCAGGTGACGATTGCACTTGATTTGTTATAACTATTGCTATGTTGTATATCTCTGCTAATCTTATTAATTTATGTAACATGCCGTTTAATCGTTGTTGTCTATCCGCTAAAGTTCCTCTTCCAGAAAATTCAGCTCTGTGAAGAGATATTATGCTATCAATTACTACTAATTTTGCTTTAAAATCGTCAATATATTTTCCTAAATCTTTAACTATTAATTCAAGGTGAGAGCTGTTATAAACTTTGCAAACTGCTATATTTTTAAGAATTTCTGTAGGTTCAAATCCTCTTGATCTTGCTATTTGTTCAACTCGTTCTGGTCTAAATGTACCTTCTGTATCTATATAGATAACAGAGCTATTTAATCCACCTGCCTCAACTGGTTGTTTTGCTGTTACACATAAAGTATGACAAACTTGAGATTTACCTGATCCGAATTCCCCATAGAACTCTGTTAAAGCCTGTGTTTCTATTCCTCCAAGTAAAAGATCATCTAATGCGTAGGAACCCGTAGAACATCTAAGCATTGATCGTCTTTTTTGTAACGCATCATCTGCAGTAACAAATTCCTTATCTAAGACATTTGTTTCTCTTAATAGTTTTTGAGCTGAAATTATAAAGGAAGCTGCTGTTTCTTTTGTTGCATTGATACTTTCAGATAGTTCTTCTGCACTGGCTACAGCTAAATCCATTACAGAAAGAATACCAGCATCTTTCAATTTTTTTGCAGTAGTAGGACCAATACCTTCTATATCTTGAATATCTAGATCAATTATTGCAACATTAGCATTTGGTTTTGATTCATTTTCCATATATTATGCAAAGGATTTTCTCATATTAATATATGCAGTAACTTTATAGGGGGTGAGGGAGGTATCTTTTTGAATTCTGTTTATTCAACCTCTCAATATTCTTCATTCATTCAGATTAGATTGAATTTAATTTAATTTAATTTTTTATATAGATGGGGCCGAAGGGAGTTGTTCTGATAGTGAATTTAATCATTATCAATTGAACCCTTGACCTACGGGTATCTTCATGATAGATATTACCAGCCCTTTTTTTTGATCTGGAGCCCGTTGCGATGCCAGGCTTCGCTACGACCCCATATTACATCGCAGTTATGGTTATTGATCTATATCTCTATAAGCTTTACGAAGAGAAGATCTAAAAAAGTAATCGGTAATAATAATAATACATAACAATTATTTAATATAACATTTTTCATATCTTTTACTTTTTTATTATAAATTTTATTTAATTTAGTAAAAAATAAATAATTTATTTGAGCACTATCAATATTGATAGGAGAAACCCAACTCCGCGCTCGAAGAACCAGGATTAAAATATTACGTGCTATAGCTGAAAGAAATGGATCTGCTGGCTTTTCTGACATACAAAATGCTACCGCTTTATCTACAGGATCCATATACTATCATATTGAAAGAATGAGAGATTATATAAGAAAAAATGCAAAGAATTATTCTATCACAAAAAAAGGTATTCAATTATTAGTAGAAATTGATTTAAAAAATAAGCAATGATAGTTAATTTTCAATTCCATTTTTGTATTAATAATTTAATATTTTACGATCAATATTTATGAAACATTCCATTTATAAAACCTGTTAATGAAATATCGAAGCAGGACAGATATAGTAGCATTAATACTAGAAGCTACTAAAGAGGGAGCGGCTAAAACAAAAATAATGTATAAAGCTTTTCTTTCTTATAGTCAATTAAAAGATTATCTTTCAATATTATTAGAACGTGAATTAATAGAATATTCCGATAAAGATCAAATTTTTAGAATAACTGACAAAGGTAGAAGATATTTATATCTTTATTCTAAAGTTATGGAACTAATTACTCCAAGTGGAGATCAAGATTTGGAAAATCAAATTAAATAAAATAAGCCTTTATAATAATATATATACATTACAAGATAATATTATCGATATCTCTCTCTATTATTCTCATATTTGTTAGATTGTTGTTTAATTTATAAAATTGGGTCATATAATGATAAATAATATAAATAAAATATATATCAATAAGTAGAAATAAAAAAGAAAGTTAATAAAAATTAAAATTTGAGGTAAACAATAAACACACAAAGAATTAACAAAAATATTTTTTAATTTTGTTTATTTTCGGAGATGAGTCATGATCTATTAATTTCCATTTGTTTGCTTCATTAACAGCTTCTTTTTCACAGTCTGAAATTTTGTTAAATGAATTATAAACCAATGATGACATAAGAGATTCATTAAAATTTGCATGTCCTAGACCTAGAG
>JBIOXM010000232.1:0-4453 GCA_044869655.1 Nitrososphaeraceae archaeon
GAATGGCATGTGGAAATAATAGACAAAGAGGAAAAATTGCATTATCTATTTTCAAGAAATTGGGCTATATCCAACAATCGGAATTTAAGGGTAATTCAATTCGCTTCAAAGTAAGTGGTAGAAAACCCTATTCAATAACTCTAGATGAGATTTTTAATTTAAAAACTAAATAATTATAGGTAATCGTTGGAGAATTTTTTAAAGGCTTATTATGTACTATTATTGTCTAAATTATAATAATTAATCTATGTGAAAATTTAACCATTTAATTATTCCATGCTCTTTAGAATTTTAGAAAATTGATTTTATTTGAACCATGTCTTTCTGCTAAAATAGTGAATGTATATTATTCTTTTATAATTAGAATATTTATTCAAAAAGAAATCATGTAATCAAAGAAAAATCGCTACTCTTTTTTAGTGGCCCAAGTGAAAAATGAGCACTTAATGTATCAGATGAGGTGACTATTTGACTTAAAACATACAATAATATTAAAAAAGCAACTATTATAATTACCAAAAATACAATTCTAAATTTTATATCTTGAGGTTTATTTTTATTTGTAGATGTAGCTTGTTTTTGTTGCTGTAGTTTAGGAGGTTGTTTTGTAGCTTTTTTTTCTAATTCTTCTTTTCTTTTCTTTGATTGTTTAATATTTAGAATTGGGATTCTTTTAAGAATAGAACCATTTATTTTTGACTTTTGAATCTCGTACAATATTGGCTCTTCATCTTGGTCTGATTTTATATTAAATAGATCAAGTGCTTTTGAATAGTCATCAAATTCTTCCACCGAAGAGGAGGATTCTACTTCCCATGATTTTATATTTTCTACAGAAGAGTCCGTTTCGTGATCTGAGGACATTAATTATAGTAGTATTGGGATATTATTTAATAATTTACTTGTAATAATAAAACCAATGCTAATAGAGTTAATTTGTCCACTTTCCGTTAATGAAAAAATGCATCAACTATGAATGCTATGAAAACTGCTGTAAGGTAAGGACTAGAAAATTTAAAAACTGTCCATGATGCTCTTTCAGTAGGTTTTAGTAAAAGCCATACAGAAAGCCCTAGCATTGTAGCACCAAATATAGTTGCTGTAACTAGATATATATGTCCAAATTGATGAAAGAAGAAAGGTAATATACTAAATAAAACCATTATCAAAGTAGTTATAGCAATTATTCTTACAGCTCTCTTTTCCTCGCTAACTACTGGCAACATGGGAACTTTGGCTTTTAGATAATCTTTTCTAACATGCAAAGCAAGACTCCAGATATGTGTTGGTATCCATAAGAATACAAGACCAGCCATAACTAAACCGATTTCTATGTTTTGAGTTGTTACGGCAATATATCCTATTAATGCAGGTACCCCCCCTGAAAATCCACCAAGAATAATATTAGACTGGCTTCGCCTTTTTAACCATTTGCTATAAATAATAATATTGTCAAATAAACCAAACATCATTAATAGAAATGCCCACAGATTAATAGACCAAGAAAATATCAATGCAATAGCAGTCAAAATAAGGCCAAAGATTAATGCATTCTTTGGTGAAATCCGGCCTGATGGAATAGGCCTATCTTTAGTCCTATCCATTATAGCGTCGATATCACGGTCATTATAACCTGTAATAGTATCAGCAGCAGCAGAGCCAGCCGCAATTCCTCCCAGAAGAAGGATCCAGGTTAAAGGAGTTAATGGTTTATCAAATAAGAAAGAGGCAGTTAGAGCAGATCCTAATGCAGTAAAGACTAGCAAATACCATATCTTTGGTTTTGTTAATTCGTAATAATTTTTAACCTTGTTCACCATCGTGACTTCGCGGATCACTACCTAGATCTCAACTCATTATCAACTAACCTAATTTAATATACAGTTTAATATTAATTCTTCAAATCGAATTCTAAATTAATAAAAAACTAAATCATGTTTTTAGTTTTGAGCAATTCGGCTAAAAGTACTGCTCCCTTCGCAGAGCCCATTTTTTCGTTATGCGAAAGCAATACATACTTTATCCCATTGTCAAATACTGTATCTTTTCTCAATCTACCTACAAAGGTAGTCATTCCATCATTGATTTCTCTATCTATTCTAGGTTGAGGCCGAGTGGGATCATCATGTACTATGATATATTCACTCGGAAAAGAAGGTAAACCATTGATTTTTATTGATTTAGAAAACTTTATCATACATTCTTTAACTTGTTCTGGTTCTAGAGGTTTTTGTGTTTCAACAAATACAGTTTCAGTATGCCCATCCATTACAGGTACTCTTGTACAAGTGCAACTTACTTTTATATTTGAGGAAGAGATAGAGCCATTTTTGAGGTTGCCTAAGATTTTTTTCGTTTCGACTTGCACTTTTTCTTCTTCCTTTGGAATAAAAGGAATAACATTATCTATAATATCAAGAGCTGCAACTCCAGGAGATCGTCCTGCACCTGATAGAGCCTGCATTGATGTCATGAAAATAGAATTAATTCCATAATTATCTAATATTGGTTTTAAAGTAATTGCTAATCCTGTAGTTGTGCAATTAGGTAAAGGACAAATATATCCTTTCCATTTTCTATTTTTCTTTTGGATATCCAACAATTCTATGTGGTCATCATTAATACCTGGAATTAGTATAGGTACATCATCTTGGTATCTAAATGCAGCTGCAGTACTAATTACAGGGGTGGTTTCTGCGAATTTGGGTTCAATGATTTGAGCATCAGAAGATTCTACTGCTGTAAATATTAAGTCATATTCTTTTGGATCAATTTCATCTACATTATTTACAATTCTATTTTTAATGTAATCAGGGACTTCTTCCTTATTATGCCATTTTAAAATTCCGGTACTATCATCACGAAGTGCATCAATATATCGTTTTCCAGCAGATCTTTTTGAGGAAGCTATTGCGGTCAATTCAAACCAAGGATGATTTTTGAGTGCGATAACAAATTCTTGGCCTACTGCACCTGTAGAACCAATAAGTGCAACTTTTAACATAATAATGACTATTTAATATACTTTTTAATAATCTTTATTCAAGTCTGAAAAAATATTTACATAATAAATGATATAGATATTATGGATAGTGAAATTTTGTTAAACTCTCTAAATGTTAAAAATGTAATGTTTCTAAATAATATACCAGAAGAAAAAAAATTTAACAGTCTTGATTCGTGTTCCCATGGTGGTATTTATTCAACTGAACATTATTTAAAAGTTAAAATTGATTTCAGTTCAAACATAAACCCATTAGGTATTTCTAGACAAGTTTTAAAAGAAATTAGGGAAAAAATAAAACAAATAGCTCCTCTTTATCCAGATTCCAACTGCAATTTACTTAAAAAAAGTATTGCAGAGTATCTAAAACATGATATTGATAAAGGATGGATAAGTGTAGGTAATGGAGCAACAGAGATTATTCATAATTTTGTAAGAGCTGTTTCTCTAAATAATTCTATCATAATAGCACCTACATTTTGTGAATACGAACTGGCCTCTAAACGATGTAAAATGAAAACAAATTTCATACCTTTGTCAAAAAAATTACAATTACAGGCCGACAAAGTAATAGAAAAATCTAAAAAAATTAATTCTAATAGTTTAATCTTCATTTGCAATCCTAATAATCCGACGGGGCTTGTAAACACTCCGATGATAGAAAAAATATTATCTTCAATTGATGGTTCCAAGACCATTTTACTCATAGATGAAAGTTTTATAGAATTCTTAAATGATATAGAAAAAGAATCATTGATGTCAAAAATAAAAGAATATAACAACTTAGCAATACTGAGGTCAATGACAAAGTCTTATGGATTAGCAGGATTGCGTTTAGGATATATGGTTGCTAACCCTCGTTTGATTCGGAAGTTAAAACGATTTCAAATTCCATGGAATGTTAATGGAATAGCCCAGATAGCAGGAATTGCAGCATTAAAGGATCAAAATCATATCATAACGGCCAAAAAAATTATTGAAAGAGAAAAGAACTACCTGTACAAAAATATCAACAATAAAGAGAACCACGTCAATGCTTTAAAATCAGACGTTAATTTTGTTTTAATCAAATTAAAAAATATTAATTCTACTATGTATCAAAAAATATTGTTGAATTTTTATGGGATTTATGTGAGAGATTGTTCTAGTTTTAGAGGAATGTCCTCGGATTTTATTAGAGTAGCTGTAAAAACTCATAAGGACAATGTGAGATTATTAAAAGCTATTTATGATATTAATGATCATTTAAATAAATCCACGAGTTTAAGAATAAATAATTCTAAATGAGAAGAAGAGTGGAAATTTTTTATGAATGCTAAAGCATTGATGGTTCAAGGCACTTCTTCAGGAGCAGGCAAAAGCACCATTGTAATAGCATTATGTAGAATTTTTTCAAATATGGGATATAAAGTCTCTCCTTTTAAAGCTCAAAATATGTCTTCCAAAATT
>JBIOXM010000233.1:0-2258 GCA_044869655.1 Nitrososphaeraceae archaeon
AAATTTTACATTACTCATTTATTAAAAGATTTTAACTTGATCTATATTCTACTATTTAGCTAATGGCTAGTAGTATAAAGAAACAGATTCCACTTTATCCTTTATTATTGATTAATTTCATAGGAACTTTAGGTTTTAGTATTGTTTTACCATTTTTAATATTTTTGGTTATTGATTTTAAAGGAAATGCTATAATTTATGGAATACTAGCTGCGATTTATCCTGCCTTTCAACTAATAGGAGCTCCTATTCTAGGAAGATGGTCTGATATCTATGGACGAAAAAAAGTTCTTCTTATCAGTCATGGAGGAACATTAATGGGTTGGATATTTTTCCTTTTTGCATTATTTTTGCCCATTGACAATCTTTTTAGCATTACTTCTCCTCTTATTGGAACTATTGTTATAACTCTACCATTATTTGTATTATTTTTAGCTAGATCTATAGACGGAATTACAGGTGGAAATATTTCTGTTGCCAATGCATATCTTGCAGATATTTCTACAGATGAAAATAGAAGTAAAAACTTTGGTAAAATGGTAATATCTTCTAATCTTGGTTTTATCGTTGGACCTGCATTAGCAGGAATTTTAGGTGCAACTATTTATCAAGAAATATTGCCTGTTCTCGCAGCACTTTTTCTATCTTTACTAACATTAATTGTAATAATTTTCTCTTTAAAAGAAACTAAATCACAATTGGTGGTTGTTACGAAACAAATCCCAGAAAAGGAAAGTATTAGAAAAGTTTTTGCCCATGAATGTAAAGAATGCTACCACGCTCCAAATCCAAAAAAACTTAGATTTAAAGATGTTTTCAAACTAAAACACATTTCATTTCTAATAATCTTGTATTTTTTTATTTTTCTTGGATTTAACATCTTTTATACTTCTTTTCCAATTTATGCAGTTGATGGTTTAAAATGGTCCTTAATAGAACTGGGAATATTTTATGCAGTATTAAGTGGAATAATGGTTTTGGTTCAAGGACCAGTTTTACGTAAAGCATTAAAAAAATTCTCTGAAGAAAAATTAGTTATCATTGGAAGTATAATATTAGGAATAAATTTCATTTTATTTGTAGCTGGTAATGATATCTTAGTTTATGGGGCTGCAATTCTGTTTGCAGTTGGAAATGGGTTAATGTGGCCATCTTTCCTGTCAATACTTTCAAAGACTGCTGGTCATGCCTATCAGGGATTTATACAGGGCGTTGCAAGTAGTTTTGGTAGTCTTGCAAGTATTGTTGGACTAATAACAGGAGGACTTTTATATAATTTAATTCACAGTTTTACTTTTCTAATTAGCGCTGGAATTATATTCGTAGTTTTTATCATATCTTTTAAATTATTAAAACTGTAAATTTTGATTTTGATTTTCATTATTAATTAAGGATCTAATGAAAATTTTCCACCTAAACTTCAGGGAGCTAAATTTCAAAATGATAGAAAGCCATTAACAGAAATAAAGATGAAGGGTATTTTAGAGAAACAAATAGATTGTTTTACATATTCGCCAATATGAAATGATAACTGATAAATGTTGGAGCCAGAAGAATGAAGAAATAAAGTATATGCTAATAAACTTCTACGTAGGCACTAAAACGGAGGTATGTAAACTGATTTTGACACAACTTCTAGTAAGTGAGTATTTTAAAAAAAATAGATACATTTGATATAATTTATAATAACTTTTATAATGGATTATTATCAGAGGACCAGATCTTAAATAGAACGGAATCATATTCTTTGCAATGTTATCCGTGTCCTGTAGAGATGTTGGGGTAGACTGTGATTTCAGAGGAACTGGCGAAACAGAAGAAGAATTAATGAATAATTTGGTTGATCATGCAATTAAGAAGCATGGCTACACTCGTGAATATGTGATGGAGCCTGAAATGCAGGAAAAGATCAAAACCAAAATTAAGTTAGAGAAATAATAGATGAAATTAAAGAAAGGATAAAAGAGCTTGTGGCAGAAATTACAACGATTACACCTACTGAAAGATAAATTAGTCAGCAGCAGAAACAAAAAAATCTTTTTTGCTGAACTTATTGGAACCTTTATAGTTATAGTATTTGCCACAGGTTCTGTTGTGTTAGATGCAAAATTAAACGGAGTATTAGGACTTCCTTTTATGGCAATTGCTCCTGCTATTGCTGTTGCTATTGGAATTTATCTTTTTGGTAAAACATCCATGGCACATTTCAATCCTGCAGTTACTGTAGCATTTTTAATTACAAAACATTTAGAAAGAAA
>JBIOXM010000234.1:0-4530 GCA_044869655.1 Nitrososphaeraceae archaeon
TTGATTTTTAAAAACGTTCTATATCGTTTAGCGAGAACACATTCTAAAGACGTTGTATTGTCATGCGAACATAGAAATTTCGCATGGCACCCTTTTGAAACAGCTTTAGAAAGGCTTACTTATAAAAAATCTAAGGAAATCCTCTCTGAAGGCTATAAATTTTTAACAAATTTATAATTACTCATATTATAAATATCATTATCTTGTATTTTAAAAAGTAATATTTATTTGAGATTGAAGAGTATCTCTTATATTGTTTTTAAATTCTAACTATAACAATATATTTACGAAAGATCTTCAACTTTCGAATATAGAAACTAAAATATTTTTACTTATAATCAACAAAGGGATGTTGGAGATAGACCAGATTTCCAAAGAGTTGAATTTAGATAACTCACATTGCAGAGAAATTATAGAATCATTAATAAATAAAAAAATGATTCTTGAATTTTCAAAAAATTTATTTGAGACCTTTCATCCGAGATTTGCTATAATAAATAGATATAAAACATTGTGTCTGGAAAAGGAAATGCCTTGGAAAAAAAATACTATGATTGATAATCTTGCCATAGTACTCGAACAACCATTTGAGGCTGCAAGAACTAAATAAGGAAAAATAAAAATGTAATTTTCTATGAATGAAAATGATTGTAAAAAAAATGACAAGATCGTTTATTTTGGAGTCATTAATATAAATGAGGAAAGTAAAAATATAGGCGCAATAGATGTATGGAGGAGCGTTATAACGAAAGACCTTTTTTGTGAAGAAAAAAGGTTAGGAATTTTGGATATAGCTGAGGATATTGGTATGCCTAAAATAGAAAAAGAAAAAAAGTGGGCAGTTGCTGTTAACAGAAATCGACTTGGTAAAGAGAGATGGAAACTAATCAAAATTATAAGAGAAGGAATATTCAAATTCTTTGATACCGATGATGAGACAGTTATTAATACAACGGTAAAAAATTATCGGATAATTGATACTGATTGGTGGAATTTTTTAGTTGAAAACAATATCAATCGAAGTATAGAAATTACAAAAGAGTTATAAATTATGTACGGATTTGGAGATAGTGACAATCTTAAAGTCGATGTCTTTATAAATAATTCCTCAGGAGGAGAGGTTGCAAGTAAATTGACTGGGTATTTTGTTGTTAAAAATAAAAGTTTTAGATTCTCAGCTATTGCATTTGGTAGGATTGGAGGACATAATATCAGTTTAAAATTATCTAATTTGTCCATTAACAAGTTAAAAAAAATGGATATCGATCCAGAAAAACTGCAATTGAGGATACAGAGAAAGTTAATTGAAGGAGATGTTAATCTTCCTCAAAACATGGAATCACCTAAATAAAAAACAATTCAACAAAATTATAACATTAATTATAATTATTCTATAATTGAGTTATCTGTTATAGTAAAAAATATAATTTTACACAGAGTATATTATACTAATGCATTATCTAAAGAATTCGAACAATTACATAAATTCCTTTCTTCTTTTATTTTCGGAATAATTGTAAGTAATAATTTTTTAATTTTATCAGCATTTTTATTTAATGTTTCAATTATTTCCTTTGAATTTACAGGAACTTCTGCCCATACATCATAATCAGTTACCGTAGAAATGGACACATAACACATCTCCATTTCCTTAGCTAGTATACATTCTGGAATTAAGGTCATTCCTATTATATCAGCTTTAAGTATTGTTCTATAAAAATTAGATTCAGCTTTAGTAGAAAATCTCGGACCTTCTATACAAATATAGGTTCCAGAGGGATGAAACTTAAATTCCAAATTTTTTAAATCTCTTCTAATAGTTTCTCTTAAACTAGGACAAAATGGATCAGATTGAGAAATATGACAAACCACCGGACCATCATAAAAAGTATATTCCCTTTTTTTTGTAAAATCTATAAACTGATCAGGTAATACTATATCACCAGGCCTATATTGTGATTTTAAACTTCCTACAGCCGAAGGTGCAAGGATTACTTTAACACCGAGTTCGTTCAGCGCCCAAATATTAGCTTTGGAATTAACTTTGTGGGGAGGAAGTCTATGATTTTTTCCATGGCGAGGAATGAAGGCTATTTTTTTGTCATGAAATGTACAAATAGTTATTCTATCTGATGTTTCTCCATATGGAGTGTTAATTTTAATTTCATCTATTAGGTTAAAAATATTAGAGTCATAGAAACCTGTTCCACCAATAATACCTATTGTTGATCTATATTTTAAATTTTTAATCATAATATTTCACCAATGAACGCACGTCGTAGCCCTTTTTTCTTAAAATTTCTGCTCCTTTCAGGTACACTAATTCTATAATAACGGCAAATCCAAAAACCGTCCCCCCCATTTCTTCGATTAATTCAGCAGTTGCAATAGCAGTACCACCAGTAGCAATTAAGTCATCAGCTATAAGAATAGTTTCACCTTTTTTTATTGCGTTCTCCTGTATTTCTATGATTGAACTAGCGTATTCAATATTATATTTTTTTTTCACTGTTTTTCCAGGAAGCTTTCCAACTTTTCTCACAAGAATCATTCCTTTGTTAAAATTATTTGCTAATAGAGATGCAACAGTAAATCCCCTCGACTCTATCCCGGCTATATAATCAATTTTTGATAATTCTTCTTTCTGAATAAATTGTTTGGAGATTAATTGTATCGCTGTGGAATTCCTAAATAATGGATTTACATCTCTGAAAATAACCCCTTTTTTGGGAAAATCATGATAATTTGTGATTAAAGCTTTCCAATCTATCTTAGTAACAGACAACACCAGAAAATTTACATAAGGATATAAATAACTTCCTCTGTCAAACAAAATCTTTTCAACTCGGCCTCTTTAATGAATAAAGTCTTAAGTTGCTCTCATATCTTAAAGTCAATTAGCAAATAAAAGTGTCTCATTGGTTAATGTAGATTATTGCTAGAAAGTTTGATTTTGGATGCTAAAATTTTTGGTAAAATATTTCTTTAGAGAAGACATCTATTTTGTGAAATTTCTTTATCTGGTAATAAATTTATTTGTTAAGAATACCAAAGTTATTTCATAATTATCATTTCCATACAGTATTTTCTATTTTTGCGTATTTAATATACGCATTATTTTTGTTTAAATCATTCAAAAAAGAATGTTGTAAATTTGCTTCTATGAAAATTGTCTTAGTAAGGTTGCAACTTCTCAAATCTGACTTTTGTAAATTTGCCCACATAAAATTAGTTCGAATCAAATTACAATTTCTTAATGTACATTCCTTCATTTCGGCGTACATAAATAATGCATCAGTTAGATCAGAGTTATCAAAATTCGCCTTGTTGAGTTCTGCTTGAACTAAATTGGTTTTTTTCAATATACAATGAGAAAAGTTTGTCTTATTACAAATTGCTCCATTTAGAAAAGCGAAAGAAAGATTTTGACCAGCAAAATCTTGGTTAGATAAATTTGGTTTAAAGATTAAATTTTTCATTCGAAAGGTATTAAATTCATGAATTTTTCCAGCATGAAGTAGTTCAGCTCCTTGTTCATTGAAATTATTCATTGAAGAAAAAAATAAACTTAAGGTATATCAATATTACACATCAATTCATTAACATTTAGCTCATTCTTTGGAAAAAAATGCTACTTATTTAAGGAATAGATAACATTTTTAGTAGGAACTTATAAATAAAATAGGCGTGAACCGTCCCAACACTACTAACATACCGCCTAGGATAATGGTTGTTGATGATGAAAGAGATATTTTATCTATTTTAAAAAGAGGACTCGAATCTAAGAATCGTTTTAAAGTTGACACGTTCATGGATGCAGAATCAGCTTTGGAATCTTTGAAGGAGAATTCAGATGATTATTATGATTTGGTTCTTACAGATATTAGAATGCCTAAGATTAATGGCTTCGAATTATATAGACGAATAAGAGAAAGTAATCCTCATATGAAAGTAGTATTTATAACTGCTTTCGAAATAAATAAAGACGAATTCAGTAAAGTTATCCCTTCTGTAGATGTGATTGACTTTATAAGCAAGCCTGTTAGCATGGCAACTTTAATTACTAAATTGAACTCGATTTTGAATCATATGCCTTGAGGCTTCTAAATTCAGTCATGGTTTACTATTGTAAATTTGATCAATCAATTCCAACTATTGGTAAAGCCTTTTTCTGGGGGAAATTAAAACTATTATTTTCTATCTCTTCCTTTGTAATTTTTTCAAATTCTACTGTTATTTCTACAGGAATTGAAAACTTTAAACTAATCTCATTTGCTAATTGACCAATATTATAGGAGTCATTAATTTCTGCCGAGCCCTCTAGAAAAACTCTTGATTGCCTACTTAAAATTTTCCCCCCAAATTTTGTCACTAGATAATTTGTTAAATCTTTAATTATATTCTCTGGGATCTCATTATAATAAAAACAAATTCCATGAACAGGTTCTTTATCGAAAGGAGTTCCATATTTGTACCAGAAAATACCAAAATGTTCATGTTCTCCATAGAGGCACTTTATCTCCCAATGGT
>JBIOXM010000235.1:0-5307 GCA_044869655.1 Nitrososphaeraceae archaeon
GTCAAATACTGTTGCATTAAACGGAAAAATTGGGCCTCATGGAATAAGACTACTTGCTGATTTTGATCCATGCAAAATTAATGATGGAAGTGTAACCTTTATTATACCAGATACTCCAAATATAAAACTGGCAGCAATATATATAGACAAAACTGGTAACAACCATGCAGGAACACTAATAGACCCTGTGAAAATTCAAAACCTGAACAATAGACAAGCATTATACACAACAGACTTAGATGATAAAATGAAAGGAATAAGTCCAGTTACAGGAAAAGGTAATACTCTAACAAAAATTAATGGACTAGCATTATATAATAACGGAAATATCCCAATACAATTTAAAGGAGGTAATGCTGCTGCATTGACGGCAACATTTACCAGATGATTTTTATTGATATAGAAGAAGAGCGCACCCATACCCAATGTATTGCCAAGACAATAAATAAAAGACTATTTTTGTTCTTCAAATAATATAATGCTGATTTGTATTTATTAAATGATCAAGTAAAAATACTGTTATATAATAATAAATTATTAATATTTCTGAATTTAAAAATTTTTTAAATTCTCATCTCATTTAATAATTTATCATCTATGGGGCTAACTTGCAATTCTTTATCCTTTTCTTCTTTTTCATGACCCATTCTTACTCTTACATTTGATATTTCACCTTTAGGTGAATCAGAATATCTTAACGCAGTTGCGGCTGCAGTTTCGATCTCTTTTTCTGATTGTTTTTTTGTTCTCAAGATACACGTTGGGCCTACGTGATTACTGACTTCAATGATAATATCATCATCTCGTTTTAAGGACTCTAAAACTTCATTTTCCATTTTATTTCTTCCAACAATCAACTTGGTGTTTTCTGAAAGACGGAAATGTCTGCCAATTTTTAACAGTTCTACATCATTGATATCAGGAATAGTATCTTTACTATGGTCATATAAATCTCGTACTCTTTTCGAAAAAGCTGGATCTGTTAATAAACAACCCCCAGCTGAATTTGGAGGATCTGCAATGTCGTATTTTTTTGCTAATTGTAATTGACCTTTCCTAGATCTTCCCTTAATACCACCTAATTGTTCTCTATTTACCAAACCTTGGGCTTCTGCGTCAGTTAACGGAAGATGTCTAAATGATAAAGGTCTAACAATTTTTCCATTTGTTTGAGTTTCATTTTCAATTATTTTTAAGGCATTGGCGTTTTGACTCATAGGTCTTTGGCCTAAAACTTCTCCTGTTATAATAAAATCTGCACCTATTTTTTTCATATGTTCTTTTGCAGCATTATACATCATACCTCTGCAATCTATACATGGATTCATTCCAGAACCATAGCCGTACTTTGGATCTTTTAGCATTTTCAAATATTCCTCGCCAAAATAAACTGTCTTTAAATTTATTCCTAGGTCAATCGCTACCTCTTTCACACGATGTCCACAACCTTTGCCACAGTCAAAATCACAGAAGGGTGTCTTTACAGCTATAGCTTCAACTTCTACACCCTGTTCTTGCATCATTCTTACTGCTAAATTACTGTCAAGCCCACCAGATAAAAGAGCAACAGCCTTAGGAGGTGTATGTTTATTTTTATTACTATTACTATTATCATTTTTATTTTTTTTAATATTGGAATGATTATTATTATTATTATTATTATTCTCCTCAGTATCTTTTAATTGATTTTTTCTACTACTAGCCATTGCAGTAATGGCTTTTACAACTAGGAAGCTCTATTTATTGCTAAGTCAATAATATATATTAATAGCAAACACCATTGACAAATATGGTATTTGAATCGATCCCTAATTTTGATCAATATGTAGTTGTATCTGTCGTGTTGTTTATTGTAGGATTATTTTCGGTAATGTTATATGAAAAGTCAAGTTCATCATCAACAAATAAGCAAGAGAAATCATCATCATCATCTTCCTCGCCATCATCAAAATCTCGATAAGAGTATTTATTTTACATCTTTAAGACCTGAAAATCTTGAAGAAGTAGTAATAAATCAATTCAATAAATTTGGCTTTCCAATCCTAACAAATATTCAAAACCTTGGTATAAAAGTAATAGTAAGAGACTATGATTCTTTACTAGTTGCACCCACTGGATCGGGAAAAACTGAAGCAGCAATTGTACCCATAATAAAATTAATTTCAATAAATAAAAAAGAGGATGGTATTAAAGCTATTTATGTAACCCCTTTAAGGGCATTAAATAATGATGTACTTCGAAGAATTGTTCAATATGCCAGAGAAGAAAATTTAACTATTGAGATTAGACACGGGGATACCTCTGCAAAAAATAAAAAGAAAATAACTGAAAATCCACCTGATATTCTAATAACTACTCCTGAATCCCTTGCAGTTCTTTTGACGATTTCAAATATACTTAAAGCTTTGCAAGCTTTAAAATGGGTAATAATTGATGAAGTTCATGAATTAGTGTCTAACGAAAGAGGATCACATCTATCTCTTTCTATAGAACGGTTACAGTCTTTATCAAATCACAAAGTTACAAGGGTAGGATTATCAGCTACATTGGGAAATCTTAAGGAAGCAGGAAGTTTTATAGCAGGATCTGAACGAAAATGTGCAATTTTACATGATAAATCTATGAGAGAGTATGACCTGGATGTAAAATATATACAAGGAACGATTAATGATGTATCAGAATTTATAATCGATTATATACAATCAAATAAAATAACTGGTTCTGTTTTATTATTTACAAATACAAGAGATGAAGCAGAATATTTTGGAACCATCTTGAAAAATCAAAAAGAGATTGATATTGATGTTCATCATGGGTCATTATCAAGAGAAATCCGTGAAGATACCGAATCAAAGTTAAGAACTGGAGTAGCAGGTATTGTTGTATGCACTTCATCATTGGAGCTAGGATTAGATATTGGTGCAGTGGATCTTGTAATACATTATGGTTCCCCACGACAGGTATCAAAATTGATGCAAAGAATTGGTAGAAGCAGACATCAAAAGAGAAGATCTGCAAAGGGGTTAATAGTTACGAATATTCCAGATGATGAAATTGAAGCATATGCATTGGTAAATAGAATGAAGAATCGGTCTGTTGAAGATCAACCAATGCATTCTCATTCACTTGATGTTCTCGCTCATCATCTGGTTGGCCTCTCACTTCAGTCAAGAGAAAAAGATGTAGAGGTTTCAAAAGCTCTTTCTATAGTCAATAAAGCCTATCCATTTAAAGATGTCTCTCTGATTGATATTAATGCATGTTTGGATCTTTTAGATAAAAATTATATAATACGATATGATCCTGCTGAACAGACTTTTAAAAGAAGAATAAAATCTTACAAATATTATTTTGAAAATCTATCCATGATACCCTTTGTCTTAAAGTTTCAAGTAATAGATATTATTAGTAAGAAAAGAATTGGAACACTAGACCAAAAATTTGTGGGAGATTATGGAGAAAAAGGGAATGTTTTTGTCTTAAAAGGGGCACAATGGAGAATTGTGTCTATAGATGAGACAAAAGCAGAGGTTAATGTCGAACCATTATATGGGACAAAGATAAATGTTCCGTATTGGGTAGGGGAATTAATTCCAGTAGATTATAATACTTCAAAAGAGGTTGGAATAATAAGAAATTTATCAGTCAATAAAAGATTTGATCTTGTTAATAATGTTATAAACAAGTTTAAAAATACTTTCAATGTTATTCCAGATTCTAAAAATATTGTTGTAGAAAGCTCTCATTTACAAAATCAGATTGTTATTCATTCTACCATGGGCACCAAAGTAAACAATACACTTGCCTCACTTTTTTCTACAATGATATCTTCCAAGGTCGGTTATATTGTAGAAACAAGAAGCGATCCGTACAGAATACTTTTAACATCTTCAGTTAGAATGACACAACATCATTTAGAATCGGTGTTTGAGGGTTCCTTTGATATAGATGCTATTCTTATAGCCTCATTTGGAAATACATATCACCTCAATTGGAAGGTTTGGATGGTAGCAAAAAGGTTTGGTATGATTAGTAAAGAAGCCCTATACGATAAAAAAATTGCACGAATGATTTATGATAAATACTCTAAAACCCCAATAAGCGCCGAATCAATTAGAGAATTAATTCACGATAAATATGATACATCTATGACAAAAGAAATTCTAAATCAATTCAAAAGTAAAGAAATTAAATTGCATTGGTTTCAAGTTGATGACTTTTCAGAGCTAGCAAAGCCAGTGGTTGATCATTCTACCAAGTTTTCTGCTACTCCAATGTCTATAGAAACAGGAATAATGGAACTTGTAAAAGAAAGATTGCTAAAAACCAAACAAAAATTAATATGCATAAGATGTGCAAAATGGGAAAGAACATTTGAAGTAAATGATCTTCCAGAAAATATTGTTTGTCCTTCATGTAAATCACGACTTGTTACTTCTACATTTTGGTATGATACAGATCTGCGAAAAATAATAACCAAAAAAATAATAGAAAAGAAAAAGTTACCACCAGAAGAGAACCATAAATTTGAGCGAGCATGGAAAGTTTCCTCATTGATAAACAATTTTGGTAAACAAGCCGTGCTGGTTTTGGCAGGTCATGGAATAGGAGCTGATACAGCAGCCAGAATCCTCAGAGACTATGTAGATGAAGACGAAATGTACAAACAAATTTACAAATCAGAAAGACAGTATATTATAACAAGAGGATTTTGGGATAACTGACTAGACCTTTCCCCTCTAAAAATATGTATATTTTTTATTTAATTGAAAAGTACAATTTTAGAGACGACCTTTTTCAATATAAAATAACAATAATCCTCTACTACCAATAACAAAATAATTATAATTTTCTTCTTCTCCTTTTTTTTATCATATATTACGCGCAATAAAGAATAACATTTCTTATTTGATTGATATTGTTTTATTTTTAAATCAATACATGAAATTAATGACAAAGCTGTATAACAAAATAGTATCTTAAATCATATTACTATACGAAGGATGTATTATCATTACTTTGATTAAGTTTGATTATCCTCAGGTTAGCAGCATGTATTTCTGTATTTGTGATATACACTACGTATTGTTTCAGTCGTTAGAAATAGATTTTTTATATTGGGCATAAGAAATTGTTGTTGTTGCGGTTTTATCTTTTACATTATTATTATTATATGTAGAATGCTCTGGTAATATAATACCATCATTAGTTAAAGACTGTGTTAAATTGTTACTGTTAATTGGACGTAGATCATGATGTTCATTGTTACATACGAATATTACCTTGGTGTTTGAATTTATATCATAT
>JBIOXM010000236.1:0-3081 GCA_044869655.1 Nitrososphaeraceae archaeon
TATTTTGCTAATAATGCCGAATGATAGCTTGTACCACTTCCAGTAATAAAAATATTTTTACAGGAAGAAATAAGATCTGTGGCTTTTTGAATAGATATTTGATCAATCTGGAAAGCCATAGGTATAGAATTTTTTTGTTGATGTATTTCTTTGATTGTATAGTGTGCATACTTGCCTTTATCAATATCTCCTAATTCCCAAGCGACTTGAGTTATAGGTCTGGATACATTATTACCATTAGAATCGAATAAGTTTACACCTTGATGATCCAGAATAACTATGTCATGATTGTCAAGAAATATAGCTTTATCGGTATATTCTAAGAAACCTAATACATCGCTGGAAATAAAATTCCCATCATTTCCCATTCCAATAATTAATGGTTCATCTAATCTAGCACCAGCTATCAATCCAGATTTGAAAATTGCAACAAATGCATAAGAACCCCGTAATTGCTTACATGTTTCAATAATAACCTTTTTCACATCATCAAATTTTTTGAGGTAGGTTTCTATTAAGTGTGCAATAACTTCACTATCTGTCTGACTTTGAAAAATATGTCCTTGCTTTATAAGAGTATTCTTTAGTTGTTGATAATTATCAATTATTCCATTATGTACTACAACTACATTACTTGTACAATCGGTATGAGGATGTGCATTTAATTTAGTTATGCCTCCATGAGTAGCCCATCGTGTGTGTCCTATTCCTATTTGTCCAGGCATAGTGTTTAATTGTAAAGAGTTATCAACATCCATAACTTTTCCTATGTCTTTTCGAAGCAGAATTCTGTCTCTTTCAAGTGTAGCGATTCCAACACTATCGTATCCCCTATATTCCATTTTCTTTAAACTTTCAATTATAACCGATGCAGCCATACACTTACCCATATAGCCAATAATAGAACACATATATTATATCTAATAAAATTAGTTTAAATAGTATATTGATAATTATGCTATACCACTATAAAAATTATTATAATTATTCTACTAAACTCGAACTTAATATATAGAATATCCACTGTGGTAATTGATGACCGGTATAAAGCATTTTATAGTAAATCTATTAAGATATAAGATGAGAAAAAAAACTATAATCTCCTATGGAAACGGAAGTACTACAAGTAAAAAAATTTTGATGCTTGAAAATGTGACCGATATTAAAATTTTATCAAATAAGATAGCATGGAAAATAATAGAGTTATTATCATCAAAAGCTATGTATCCAGCACAAGTAGCAAAGGAATTAAAGTTGTACGATCAAACAGTTTATTATTATATTAGAAAATTAGCTAGAATAGGAGCACTAGAACAAGTAGGAACACGTTTGATCAGAGGAGGTACAGCTAGGCTTTACTCAGCTTCTAGTCCTTCTTTTGGTTTAGAACTTGAAGGAAACTCAGAGAAACTTGAAACTCCTCCTAATTATACAAAAGATGAAGAGAGAAAAAATATTCCTGATATATTAAAGGAGTTTTATGAAAATAACTCTTTTTCCGGGTTAATAGTTGTAGGTGCACCTGATCCTCATGGTCCTTACAAATCTTCTTCACGAGATGGACATTATGCTGTTCATTTGAGTTTTTATTTGGGAACTTTATCTGAATCATATACTTCTGAATTCATAGTTAAATTGGATATAGATGCCAAAGCGGAAAAGGATATTGATAATAGAAATTTAATATTGATTGGTGGCCCTGGAACAAATATTGTTACTTCAGAATTTAACAGATATCTTCAGATTAAATTTAATGAAGATAATTATTGGTCTGGATTAACTGACCAATCAGGAAGAATATTTAATATGGACAATCATGGACTAATTGCTAAAATAAATAATCCATATAACAAAGATAAAAAGATCCTCATTCTAGCAGGTGTAAGAAGTATAGGAACAAAAGCATCAGTTATTGCATTAACAAATTATGGAAATAAAATATCTGATAATTCTTCAACGGATAATCAATTGGCATTAGTTGTTCAAGGGTTCGATATGAATGCAGATGGAAAAATAGACCATGTGGATATTGTTTCTTAATTATGAACTGTTTGAGATGGATTCATAGGTTGAGCTCTTAAGGCAATTTTTGATTCTTCATCTTTCTTGACAATGTATCCAGGAATATTAATAATCCTTTCACCGATTGATACATGACCGTGCACTACCAATTGCCTCGATTGCTGGGGGGATTTGGCATTATCCTTTTTCATAACGATAGTTTGCAATCTTCGTTCTAGAATATCTTCAAGTTTTAAATTAAGAATATCATCTAGAGTTGCAGAATCTTTTACTAATCCAAGTCTCTGCAAATAGTTTAATAGTTTAGTTTCTTGAGTTTGTCTTGCTTCAATTGTTAAAGCTAATAGTTCACGTGCTTGATTTCTTATATCTGCAACCTTAGTTTGTGCCTTCCATAATTCACTTTTGCTTCTAAGACCATAAGATCCTATAAGATACAACTCTGAACTTAATTGATCAGTAGTCCATATCTGACGCGGTCTACGAAAAGTTTTTCTTGATTTCTTCGGGTCTCCCATTATTCACCACTTTTTTGTGTTTTTGGTGGAACTTGGGCTGTCTTACGTACTCCTACTGCACTAGCTCTTCTACCAGTAGTACGTGTGCGTTGACCTCTTACACGTAATCCAAACATATGTCTATACCCCCTCCAACTCATAATGCTTTTCTCTCTATCTATATCATTTGAAACAATAAAATCCAAATCTGAAGTAAGTAAATGAATGTTGGAACCTGTATCCATATCTTTTCTCCTATTGAAATAGAAATGTGGAATACCTATTTTACCTGGATCTTTAAGGGCGTTCTCTATCTCAGTTAATTCTTTATCAGTTAAAAGACCCACTCTAATGTATGGATTTATATTTAATTTTTGAAGCAATACTTGAGCGAAATTATAACCAACACCTTTAACTTTACTCAAAGCTACAGTTATTTTTTTATCCCCCTCAACATCTTTACCCATGATTCTAACAATGTGTTTATAGTCTGCTGTTGACAACTCTTAATTTTAGAGTCTAGACCTAAATAAAAATCATACTAGGAGATAATTAACAGATA